>NZ_JBEOOL010000018.1:0-99890 GCF_040309225.1 Pseudoalteromonas sp. GW168-MNA-CIBAN-0100
CGTATCAAGTAACCAATGACTAAGCATAAAAATACCCTCATAATCAAAAGATGATAAGGGTATTGTGAAGCAACCAAAAGATCAGTCAACCGATCAAAAATACCTTAACTGATCGGTGTTAGCTATTAGCGGCTTTTACTGTAAAGCTTTAAACTTTGTTAAATTTTAAACTGGCCAACAAGCTGGCCTAAGTTTTCACCACGCGCAGCTAAATGCTGGCCTACCGAAGAGGTAGTTTTGCTTGAAATAGTTAGTTCATTAACGATTTCTTGAATGGCAAATACATTACGGTTTATTTCTTCTGTAACGCTACTTTGCTCCAGCGCCGCTGTCGCAATTTGCGTACTCATGTCGTTAATTGATCTAACTGAGGTTGTTACCGCACCTAAACTTTCTGAAATAGCACGAGACGATTCTACTGAGCGATTACAACTATTCTGACTCGCTTGCATTGCGGCTACAGCATCCGATACTAAATTATGTAACTCACTCAACATTTCACTAATCTCTAATGTGCTAACTTGAGTACGACTTGCTAAGCTTCTTACCTCATCAGCAACAACAGCAAACCCTCGCCCTTGCTCACCTGCTCGTGCAGCTTCTATTGCAGCATTAAGTGCAAGTAAATTTGTTTGCTCGGCAATTCCACCAATTACGCTTAGTACACTATTAATCTTTTTAGATTGATCACTGAGTGAATCAACTTGTTCTGCGGCTAGGTTTATCTCGCCCATTAGGTTAGACACCTCACTGAGTGAAATATCAACACACTCTTGAGCTTTAGCAACTTCTTGCGTTGCCGCTTGGGTTGACTCTGCCACTTGATTCGTATTTTGAGCCACCTCATGAGAAGTAGCCGACATTTCGGTAATAGCCGTCGCAACAAGGTCTGTTTCATGATTGTGATTAAGTAGCTTGTCTTCAATTAACCGTGTTTGTGTATTTATATCACTAGAGGCTGTTTTTACATCGTGTGTTACATCAACCACATTGGCAATAATGCCATGTAGCTTACTTACAAACATATTAAATGCTTCGCCAAGTTGGCCTATTTCATCGTTAGTATCAATATCTAAACGTTTGGTTAAATCGCCCTCACCTTTTGCAATATCGTCAAGGCTTTGCGCCATGCGCTGTATTGGTTTTACCATTGTATTTGCGGCAACTAACGCACATACAATAGTTAACACAACCCAAAATAAAGCAATTAGCAATAAGGTCACTACCTTATCATTCATGTGCTCTTGCATTGCTGTTTGATATTTAAGTAGTTCTGCGCCTATATCATCCATATATGCGCCAGTACCAATCATCCAGTTTGTACCTGGGATCATTGCTGCATAGCCCATTTTTTCAACTAAGCCTGTGGTATTTGGTTTTTGAAAATGATAGTTAAAAGCGCCACCGCCTTTTCTAGCTTGATCTAATAAGCCAACTATTATTTTTTTACCGTTAGGGTCAGTCATCCCTATTTTGTTTTGCCCTTCAATAGCATCACCTAATAATGCATGAAAAACACTAACGCCATTTGTGTCGTATATAAAAAAGTAACCACCTTGACCAAATGTTAAATCTCTTAAAGCGTTTTTAGCATCTTGCTCAGAGCCATTTGCTATTTGATAGCGCACAATTTTACTGGCAATTTCCACCTCGGTGCTTAGCAACGTTTGTTTGTCACTTATTAGTTTAGTTTGAAATGCTTCAAAATTTTGTTGCTGATTTTTATTCTCTAAATAATAAGAACTCAGCATCAAGCTAATCAAAAGTAGCATTAAGGGCAATATAGCTAATAACAACAGTTTGTTTTTCAAGCTTAAATTACTCATTATTTCTCCGGGGTATATAAATGCATATATAGCGACAATAGCCAAAAATTAAATTACGGCTGTTTACATTGTTTTATTGGGTTTAAAAGCATAGTAAATAAAAACAAATTGGTGGGAGTAAACTCATACTATGCTCAATTAGCAGATATTATAGTCACAAGGAAGGTATTTGGACACTAAAAACACTGAGACCTTCGTATTAATTAATATATAATTTGCCACTCTTTCATTAGAGATTTAAAGTTCTAGCAGCTGCATTGATCTAAACTTAATTTTATAGCGTACTGAGACGGCTAATCACCAGCTATGTAATGAGTTAACGCACGACTCATGTTAGTATTGATTTTAGGTTCATATAAATAATGAACATATAGATATTAAACTTCCATTAACATATAATAACCCTATATTACTAATACCAAACAACTAGAAAATCGGAACGCATCACTTTGAGTCACAGTTATAATCTAATAAAAATGAATTATTAATGAAATATATTTTATACCTTGCACTTTTAGTGTCTGCTCATGCATTCTCAGCACCTGTAAATAATAGTATCGCTTTTTACTACTCAGCGCCGATGCCATTAGCCGAAATGACCTTTTATTCTCGCGTTGTAGTCCAGCCTGATCTTGTGACTGAGCACGAACTTAATTGGTTTAAACAGCGTAATATTGCTGTTTATGCTTATTTAAGTGTTGGTGAGTCGTTTAATCAAAGTGAGTCATCACTTAGCATAAACCCCAACTGGAATAGCCACATTGCGGATTTAACATCAGCACATTGGCAACAATATATTGCAAATAGCGCTGCGGCATTAAAAGCACGTGGCTTTAGCGGCTTATTTTTAGATACCCTTGATAGCTATCAGCTATTAGATGCTACACACAGTAAACCCGATCAACAAGCTGGGTTAGTCACCATAATAAGCTCACTATCTGAGACTTTTGATAAGCACCTTATTCTTAACCGGGGCTTTGAGTTATTGCCTAAACTCGCTAATTTAGCTAAAGACTTAGTTGCTGAGGGTTTGTATAGCCACTTTAATCCAACCGACAATAGCTATAAGCTGACCAACAAAAACGACCAAGATTGGCTAAGCGCACAATTAAAAACAGCACAAGACTTAGGCCTTAACGTCCAAGTTATTGATTATGCAAAACCCGATAATCGCCTCGCTATGGCACAAAATATTATAGACGCCGGTTTTAATCCATGGGTAACCGATGGTCACCTGCAAACATGGGGAACATCATCAATTACACCGGTGCCTAGGCGCATTTTGATCCCTTATAACAGTAACGTAAAGCCACTCATTTACACTACCGTACATTTAAAGCTTGCGACCATGATTGAGTATTTGGGGTATATACCTGATTACATAGATATGGCAAAGCGCGATTTACCTTTGGTTGACCCTAGCTTACATGCCGGTATTATTTCGTGGACCTCAAGCGACGCATTTTACACACCAACACTTACCAATTGGCTTGAAGCTAATTTAGGTGTGGTGCCAGAGCTTATTTTAGGCGAGTTACCACAATCAACTAAATTATTATTAAGCTTGGGTATTGAGTCGTTAAACACACTGCCTGAAGGTCCATATAAACAAGATAGCTTTGCACCTTGGCTCAAAGGAGAATCCACAACACCTCCCCCTATTGTTAAACCATACTTACTCAAATTAGCAACTGATGCGACTCCTTTAATTACAATAAAATCATCAGATGACACAATAGTTGTACAAGCTGCTAAAACTAAATATGGTGCAGTCGTCGTTGCTCCTTGGCTAATTGATACATTTCCGATGGAAGGCAGCAAATGGGTTATTGATCCGCGTACACTACTAACTCAAGCTATGGGACTACCACCTATATTAGTGCCAGATACAACCACCGAAAGTGGCAGGCGAATGCTTACGCTGCATATAGATGGAGATGGATTTACAAGTGTTGCCCATTACGAAGGTAAGCCTTATTCAGCAGAAGTGATTCGAGATGAAATAATTAAACGCTATAAACTGCCTTTGACGTCATCTGTGATCCAAGCTGACATTGAAGAAGGCGGTATTCACTCTAAACAAAGTGCCAAACTTGAAGGCATTGCACGTAGTATTTTTAACCTACCTTACGTAGAAGTTGCTTCGCATACTTATAGTCACCCCTATTTTTGGACAGCACTGTCTGGGCGAAAAAAAATAGATGAAGACGACACCGATTACGGTTTTCATCTAGATGTACCTGGCTACAACACTATCAGCCTTAAAAAAGAAATTACAGATTCAATAAAGTACATTGATGAAAAGCTCACACCTAAAAATAAAAAAACAGTGATGATACTTTGGTCTGGTGATGCAACTCCTGGTCCTAAAGCACTTGAACTTGCTCGTGATGCAGGTGTGTTAAATGTCAACGGTGGTAACACTGATGTAAATGCCGATAATCCTAGTCTTACACATATATCACCTATTGGCCGACCTGAGCGTGATTTGCTGTATCAAATTTATGCCCCCATATTAAATGAAAATGTTTACACAAACCTATGGCATGGCCCTTATTACGGCTTTAGACGCTTAACCGAAACATTCGAAATAACAGAAAAGCCATATAGGTTAAAACCTTACACTATTTATTATCACTTTTATTCAGGTGAAGTTCTTGCGGGCTTAGACGCTCTTAAACACAACATTGATTATGTTTTAGCAAGGCCAAATACACCGGTGCATTTAAGCCATTATGCAAAAGTAGCAAAAGATTTTTACTTTTCTGCACTTGCAAAAAACAATAATAATGAATGGTTATTTAGCTCAAAGTACATTCGTACTCTACGGATACCTACCGATTTTGATGTGCCAAACATAGCTCAAAGTAAAGGTGTATCGGGTGTAACTGAAAAAGGTGACTACATACATATTATAAATAACATAGCTCGCCTTAGCTTTGATCACAGCCAAAATAGTAAAAAACCTTATTTAGCGTCTGCAAATGTTGTTATTAATAACTGGCAAGTTAACGGGCCTGTTAGTTTTAAAGCGTGGGTACCCGCTTCACTTGATTTAATGAATGCACGCTCTTGCGAATTTGTATCTAATTTGGGTGAGCACTTTAAAGGTGTAACACGCGCTAATGTGACACACTTTAATCTACCAAAGGGTCAATTTTATGGTTATCTTAACTGCAATGGAGTCGCTCGATAATGAATGCTAAAAAGCGCCCTCAGTTAATTTCTGTAAAAACAATATTAGCAATATTAGCTGTAAGTTGTTTTGCACTTTATGCATTATTTCCTCACACCTTATTTTTTGAAGATGATGAACTTTCACAAGATTATACCTTTGAAAAATCGTACCTTAATGCAGCGCTCAACACAGAGCCCGACAATGAAAAGCTACGCGCAAAATTAGTTGAGCTGCATATAGGGCTTAGTGAGTATTCACAAGCCACTAACGAGCTTGAAAAACTACCTAGAGGTGAGCGCAAAGCGACGCTTGAAATAAAGCTGCTTTACTCATTATGGCTAGCAAGCGGGGCTAATATTGACGACCGTTTTGAAGAACTATCTTTAAAAATTGGTGCTCATAAAAATTGGAACGAACAAATACTAACTATTGCAAAAGCAGTTGGGTTAAACGCAAAAGTTGCTCAGTACTATCAAAAAAATAAACAGCCACTCCTTGCAGCCGATTACTGGTTAAGCGCAGGGGAACCTGACAAAGCACTCGCAATTTATAAAACAAATATAAATGCTGACATTGCAGTTAAAGCGATTGAAACTGCACTGGGCGCAAATAACCCGATTCAAGCTTATGCATGGTGGAAAACCTATGGTGACAAAGCCGATGTTAAACGCACCCTTTATTTAGCTAACCTAGCTGGCAATACAGAAGATGCAGCTCAAGCCATTGAAAGCTTATTAAAAGCTGAGCCAAATAACACCGACTACTTAACAAAAGCAATGCACCTGCGTTTAGCAAATGGAAATGCAAAAGAGGCTGAACAATTACTCGCAAAATTATTACTACAGAGCCCAGATGACAAAGAGCTACACTTACTAAATTGGAAGATAAAACGCTGGCAAAACAAGCCTAAAGAAGCGCTTCGAGAATTTAAATGGCTAATGTCTAACAAAGCCGTAACCCCTGCGATGCTTACCGACAGTATTAACGATGCCACCGCTTTATATTTATACCAAGATGCTAATGATATATACGAATACAAGGCGCAAAACAGAAGTCTGAAAGGCAATGGTTTTGCTAATTGGATGCAAGCTAACGAATTTATTGGTAACACAAAGCAAGAGTTAAACAATATTGAACGCTTTGAGCAAATAAATGGTAAAAGTGCATTATCACAATATTGGAAAGCAAAAGTACTTCACGATACTGGTAATTTAGAAGCGCTAAGAGCCCTGTGGCCTATATATAAAGGGCCTAAAAATGAAGAAGATTTACTTTGGATTGCCCGCGCATTTTGGCTAAACGATGACTTTGCTACAGCTCTGCAAGTACTAAAAAGTAAGCAACAAAGTTCTGATGATGAGTTTTGGAGCGCCAATGTAGATATGGCTACGCGAGTCAAAGACAAAGCTCATGAGCTATATGCATTAGAGCAGTTACAAAAAATAAGCCCTTTAAGCGTAGGCGACATGCTGCACTACCAACAACTGCGCTTTGAAGGTCGGCCTCAGGAGCTTCTTGATTATTTATGGAAAAGCGAGTCGCAAACTGACCGTCAATTGATTCAAATTGCATTATTAAGCACACAAGTAAATGATGCTAAATCAGTTGCACGTATTCATGCTGAACTTGATAAACAACGATATAATAAAGCTCTCTATCCTGCTTGGTTAATTCTTTCAAATTGGTATCAAAACCAAAGTGATTTAAATTCAGCTTATACAACTTTAAACCGCGCTGCTAAATTAAGCGAATATGACTCTGATGTTGTGCTTGCACAAGGTTGGTTAGCGCTGCAAATGCATGACACTGTAATGATTGGCCGCATTTTAACGCGCTATTCTCAAGGCGACACTTCCTATGCGTGGACGCAGCTCTTAGCTAGCTTATCTATTTATGATAAATCATATAACAGTGCCTACTTTTATTTGCGTAAATTGGTCATTGCAGAGCCAAGTGACTTAACAACACTGGTTAACTTAGCCGATGTAATGAAACAACTTGGCTACTATGCAAATGCTGCTGAACTTAATCACTATTTACTGCAACACTTACCTAAAGATAAATATGCATACAGAGGCCTAATGTTCCGCTGGGCGGGCGCGATGGCTGTTCCTCATTTAATGCAATTAAATACAATGGAAGAACTTGCTCCCTACACTATTGGTGAGCCCCAAACAAACTGGTGGTTAGCGCGCAGGGCTGCACAAAAATTAGAGCCATGGCAAAAACTACAACTTTATATGACCAACGGCGAATTTAATAAAGCGAAACAGCTTATAGCTGAAGGTTCACTAAGCAAATTAGATGAGCTAAACGCCCTACTCTATTTAAAACAACCCTATGCCACCATGCAACGTTGGTACGAAGAACTTGCTGGCGAGGCAAATGAATCGCAATTGAGTTTACTCAGAAATGCACGCGCATCCTATTTTAGAGCGCTTGAAATAAACCTATCGCCAGAGGCTGGTTTAAACAGTAGCCAGTACGATGTAAACGTTTATTTTCCTTATGCTAATGGGCAATGGAAATTAAGTTTAAGTAATCAGCAAAATCTTGATAACAACGGATTACTGTTTGCGATAGAAGATAAGATGACATTTGGTCGTTGGTATTTTGATGCAAAAATAGATTCTCACCAAGGCAGCTTAGTTAGCCGTCAAGGTTTTAGCTTAGACTCTCGTTATCAATGGGATTCGCGTACACAGGTAGGTTTAAAGCTTGAATATAATGTTGAAAACCGCCAATCAGAAGCGCTACTTAGCTATGCTCAGCTAGATAAAGCCACGGCCTATGTTAACTACAATATTGATGGTAGACAAAACGTACAGCTATCAGCAGCAGCGGTGTCTTTTTCTCGAAGAAGCGATGGAAGCTCACTAATAAATGGCCAAGAATATAATGCACGTTACCAATACAGCATTTTAAAAGACCGCCCAATTTGGAACGCTTATTTTAGTGCGCAATGGCAAGACTTTGAACGTGTAAATGCATTAATAAATACAGAATCAAGACCTCTAAGAGTTGACCTTCAACCATTTAGACGTTTTGCACTAGGGACCTCATTTGCTTCAACTGGTTCTTTAGAACCTCCTTATTTAGGCGCAAGCCCTTCATGGTTATTTGATATAAGTACTGGCTATCAAACACTTAACGATACAGTAGATGTATCAGTTTCAAGTGGCGCTGGTTGGTCTGTACTGGGCGATGATTTATTTAAATTACAGCTGGGTTACCAAAGTAGTAATAAAGTGGGTAACTCAGATACACAATTACAATTAGGTTATTACGTACATTTTTAATGTTAGGAGAGAGTATGTTTCGTTTAATTATACCGTGTTTGGTATTACTATTATCAGCATGTACCACCAGCAGAGTTGCTGATGATGTAGAGCTTAGCCCTTCAAAAATTGTGGCATTAATGCCACTTGTTAATCATGCTCAAACACCGCTTGCAGGTGAGCGTGCTGAAGATATTTTAGCCAGTATTTGGCAACAAAATAAATTACCAACTCTTATACGCGCACCTCGCGTAAACACCAAAGAGCTTCCACCACTGGACGATCAATACCGTTTAGACAATGCTATGCAGTGGTTAAGCACTCAACAAGCTGACTATGTACTAACAGGCAGCATTGAAGAGTGGCGCTACAAAGCTGGGCTTGACGGCGAACCCGTTGTTGCACTTACATTATCACTCACTGAAAATGGACAAACAACGCCGATTTGGACGGGTACTATTGCTAAAAGTGGTTGGGGCCGCGATAGCATTGCAGCAACAGCACAAGATGTGATTGCCGATTTAATTTCTTATATAGAGGTTAGTGAGTGAAAACACATTTCCTTAGACCAAGAGACGTTCCTGAGCTACAAATATGGGCTGAGGTATTTATATTTACCGCGCTTGCTTTAGGGCTGCCTGTATTATTTAACGCAGAGGACCCATTTTGGACTGAGGGAGGGTTTTCGTGGCCTGTACTTGGCCCACTTTTAGTTTCTCTACGCTATGGCTTTTCAAAAGGCTTTATTAGTATTTTATGTTTGCTTGTTGGTCAACTTTTTTTACTTCAAGCAAATATTTTATCACCACAAAGCGACTTCAATATTAACGCCATGATTGGCTACATTATTGTAATTATGATCACTGGCGAATTTAGAGATGTATGGGAGCGTACTAATCAGCAGCAAAGTATTCAGCTTGAGTACGTAACCGATCGCCTTGAAACATTTACTCGTCAGTATCACTTAATTAATTCATCTCACGATAGAATAGAGCAAATGCTTGCTGGCCATACGTTAAGTTTGCGTGAATCGCTACAAGCAGTAAGAACCTCTATCGGGCTATTAAAAGAAAGAAGGCTTGATAGCGCAGCGCAAAAAATAATCGACCTATTCGTTGAATATGGTTTATTAGAAAGAGCGGGTTTATATAAAGTTGAAAACGACACTGTTTTAGAGCCTCCACTTGCCTCTATTGGCCAAATGGGTCAAATAGCTGAAAATGATCCTCTTATATTAGCGATGATTGAAGAAAAAGAATTAGTATCAGTAAAAGACGCAAAAACTGCGTTAGGTATAAGTAAATACCATATGGCAATCCCACTTATCGACGTAAATAATACAATTTATGGCGCTATTTTAGTTGAAAGAGTACAATTTTTTGCGCTTAAAAATACCACTCTTACACTACTTGCTGTTATGGCTGGGCATATTGGCGACCTACTGCGCCATGAAATAACAAACCCAGTAATGACGTATGAAGAGTCTCCGTACTTTATTCGCCAAGTTAAACGCGCGAATAAAGAAGCAAAACGATACAACATTCCATCGCAGCTGCTAAAAATAAAAGCCAATAATATTACTGATAAATCGACTCAACTTATGAGTTATTTAAGTGAAGCACGCCGTGGTTTAGACATTTATTTGTATGATAATCAAAATCAGGTATTACTGCTATTAATGCCATTAGCTGATGAACTTGAAAAAGCAGGCTTTATTGCCCGAATGAACACCTGGTGTAAAGAGCGTACGGGTAACACTTTAGCTGAGCTTGATATTGTTATTGAGCAACAACTTGCACTACCAATAAGCTCAGATGATATAAAGAGATTGGTTTCACTTTCATGATTATAATTATTGTAGCGGCTATTTTAGGGTGTATTTGCCAGTACTTTGCACTAATAGAAGTACTGGAAACACCTAATTGGTTTTTAGCTATATTATTGCATGCTATTGCTAGCATCCTTTTTGCTATTGTTAGTTATGTTTTTATACCTAAAAAATACAAAACGACTCCTTATAGCTCTTTGCTACTCATGTTTTTATTATTGTTTACATTACCAGTACTTGGAATTATAGGTGTTGTAGTAGCGCTTACGTTTGCTCTTTGTAAACCTCTCAAAAACGACGAGATAGAAATAGAAGAGCATAAAATACCTGAGCTTCCTTTTGAAGCCAGAGCAATATCAGCAAACCCGACCTATTCTATTGGCGGACTTAAAGCAATTTTGAAGCACGCGAATGAACCAAATAAACGTTTAAGTGCTGTAATGGCAGCTCGTCACATGAGTGACTCACAAGCTATTCCTATTTTAAAGCTAGCACTTAAAGATTTAGAAGATGATATTCGACTACTCGCCTACTCAACCCTTGATGGTAAAGAAACCAAACTCAACGAAAAAATCAGTTTGTATCAGCAAGAAATAGCCGTTACGACTAAGCAGCCTAAATTGAGCCATTTACAAAAACAGCTAGCCGAACTGTATTGGGAACTAAGCTATTTAGGTTTAGCCCAAGGTGCACTGCGTAAATACGTTTTAGAAAAAGCAGAAGCACTTGCAGAGCAAAGTATTGAGCACGTAAAAACACCTGCAACCTTTATATTTTTAGGCCGTATATCTTTAGCCTTAGACAAATACGAAATAGCCCATGAGTACTTACTTAAAGCAACTGAGTTTGGTATGGCAAGGCGTCATGTTCTCCCTTATAAAGCCGAAGTTGCCTTTTGTATGAACAAGTTTGACGACTGTAAACGCTATTTAAAAGAACTCCCAGAACAACCTAAAGGCAGTGAATTACGTCATTTGCAGGAGTATTGGAATGAGTAATAAAAATGCAGACATTTTACTGCTTTTGGAAGGTACCTACCCTTACGTACGTGGTGGTGTATCTAGTTGGGTTCATCAAATAATTGAAGGGTTACCTCATTATAACTTTGAGCTTGTTTTTATAGGTGGAGCACCAGAGCATTATGGCGAGATTCAATATACTTTACCTGAAAACGTTACCAAGCTGCATGTTCATTATTTAGTGGAAAATGATACTTCTGAAATAAAAGCCAAGCATGGGGTTAAATATAAAAAAGAGCTCTTTGATTTCTGGCAACAACTACAAAATTATTTTAGAGATTGTAACGAGCCTATCCCGACTGAATTGTTAAAATTTGCATTTGAAACTTTGGCTAAAAAAGACGGTATTAACGAAGCCGACTTTTTATATAGTGAATCATCATGGCAAGTGCTCACTAATTACTATTCAACTTTTTGTGATGAATCCTCTTTTATTGACTTTTTTTGGTCATACCGCAATTTATATAAACCGCTATTTAAAATAGCCGAAATTGCACGTGGACTTCCAAAAGTTAAACTTATTCACTCAATATCTACCGGGTATGCTGGTATTTTAGGATCTGGTGCCAGTGTAATAAGCGATACTCCCTTTTTGTTGACCGAGCATGGTATTTACACCAAAGAGAGAAAAATAGATCTTATTCAAGCCAGTTGGATCAAAGAGTCTGAACAAAGCCTAGGTAAAAACTTAAATACCGAGATGGGCTTTATTCGCCGAATGTGGATCAGCTTTTTTGAGCAAATAGGCCGAACAACATACCAAGAAGCAGATAAGATCATTTCGCTATACGACGGTAACAGACAGCGCCAAATAAAAGATGGTGCAGCGCCTGAAAAAGCATTTGTTGTACCTAATGGCATTAAAACAGTGCGCCTTATTGAAGCGCTTGATCAGCGTCCAAAACAGATACCACCGGTTGTTGGGTTAATTGGACGTGTAGTGCCTATAAAAGATATTAAAACCTTTATACGTGCGATTAAAGAAGCGCAATCGATATTACCAGAGGTCGAAGGCTGGATCATCGGCCCTTATGAAGAAGATCCGCAATATTACAAAGAATGTGAACTACTTGTAGGCAGCCTTGATTTACAAAACAGTGTTAAGTTTTTAGGTATGCAAGATATTACTAAAATTTTGCCTAAGCTCGGAATTGTTGCTTTAACCTCGATTTCCGAAGCGCAGCCTTTAGTACTTTTAGAAGCAATGGCGGCCGGTGTGCCTGTACTTGCTAGTGATGTTGGCTCGTGCCGCGAAATAATCGAAGGCGGAACCGATGAAGATAAAGCATTAGGTAAAGCCGGTGAAGTTGTCTCAATTGCTTCTCCGAGCGAAACAGCAAAGCAAATATCAAACATGCTAACAAATGAACAAACTTGGCTTGAGTATCAACAAAGCGGCCTAGACCGCGTACAAAAATTTTATGACGAGAGCCACATGTTTGCCCGTTACGATAAACTTTATAAGGATACAATGGCATGGCCGGAATAGGTTTTGAGATACGAAAAATTCTCAAAAAAAATACCCTGCTCTCAGTTTTTGAAGCATACGGCTACGCAGGTTTAATAGGCTCAGGCCCCTGGCTGCTCTCTATTGTAGCGTTAATGCTAATTGGTATTTTAAGTTTAGGAATTGTATTACCTAAAGTACTTATTATTCAATTTTTAACGCTTGTTACCTACATGATGGCCGCCTCACTTATTTTAACGGGTGGCTTGCAGTTATTACTAACTCGGTTTATTGCCGATTTGTTTTTTCAAAAAGAAGAGGCAAAAGTACTCCCTAATTTACTTGGTGCACAACTTGTAACAACAATAGCTGCGTTATTGGTGGGCTTAGCTGTATGGCCTATGCTCCCTATACCCGTTGTTACTAAGATTATAATTTTAGGTGCCTTTGTAAGCTTATGTAATCAGTGGCTTGGCGCTATTTTTCTATCGGGTATGAAAGAATACCGGTTAATTTTAATAACCATGCTAAGTGGTTACGCCTTTATGGTATTGCTTGCATATTTATTAAGAGACTGGCAGTTAGACGGCTTATTTTTTGCATTTTTTGCTGGCGAAGCACTGCTCTTTTTTAGCTTTTTATTTATGATTATTCGCCGCTACCCAGGTGAAAAACTTATAAGCTTTGACTTTTTAAGCAATAAAAAAGTGTATTACAGCCTATTCTTTTGTGGTCTGTTTTATAACATTGGTGTATGGGCTGATAAAATCATTTTTTGGTATTCTCCAAGCACATCAATTCAAATTATTGGCACATTAAGAGCCAGCCCAATTTATGACTTACCTATATTTTTGGCTTATTTGTCTATTATTCCCGGTATGGCAGTATTTTTAGTAAAAATGGAAACCGACTTTGTAGAAGAGTACGACCGTTTTTACACCGCTATTCGTGGTGGCTCATCTCTTGAAGAGATCTACATATTAAAAGACAGTATGATCCAAACTGCGCGTGCCGGTTTATACGATATATTTAAAATTCAGGGTATTACCGTTGCCTGCTTATTATTATGGGGTGAGCAAATACTTACCTTTATTGGCATTGATCCAAACTATAAAACGCTTTTATTTATTGATGTAGTCGGTGTAGGGGTACAGGTTATATTTTTATCTATTTTAAATATTTTGTTTTATTTAGATAAACGCTCAACCGTCCTATTTTTAGCTGGGCTATTTCTGGTAATAAACGTTGTTTTAACTTTGCTATCAATCGCTTTTGGGCCGCAGTTTTATGGTTACGGCTTTGCACTCTCAACTATTATTACCTCTGTTGTTGGGTTATTTTGGCTTTCTAAACAATTTGAAGATTTAGAATACGAAACGTTTATGCTGCAATAATATATTATACTTAATAAGAGCGAGGATAGACTAAATCAGTACAAGCACTTACAGCTTAAACATAATATTGAAAAGGAAGTATTTAAATGGAAAAAGGAATTACAACACGTTTTAATATCTTAGCCACAATAGCCTTATGGGCTATAAGCTTTGTCTTTGCATTAACTAATTATGAAGTAGGAAGTACACACGAATCAAATGCCCTTATAGATATGTATATTGACTCTTTGATTGTAAAAACGACGTTACTTTTAGCGACATGGATCGCTAGTGCGTTAGTTTTATCAAAGTTATTTAACGAAATTTGGAATCGTTTATTTTCAGATATTTTTAATGTCCGCCAAATTAACTTTAGCGAATCGTACACATTTAGCATCTTAATGACATGGGCGTTGTTATCTTAATGCTATTAGCTTTTGATAAGCTTGTCTCAAAAAGTGTTGGTAATATGAGTTTTACCAGCACTTTTTAAATATGCTAGGTGATAATTGCGCTAATATATTTATTAATATAACTATTTACTCACCCAACGCGCTTTAAAACCACGCGTATCAACATGTATAAATGCGCCTCGGTGCGACTTAGGTCCATAAATACCTAAACCACCTAGTAAACCTTTAAATGATTCACGTCTAGCTAACGACTCCACTATATCGGCCATAGCTTTAGCGTCACCAATTGAATGCTTACCGTCATTATTTAAATCATCCATACGGTAGTTGCCATCGTTATCTATAAAAATATCGGCAGCATCACCAAATACATGTCGGCTAAGTTTTACATTACCAATTGATTTGTTGTAGTACGGAGTTCTATAACCGCTCATAACCACCATATTACTAACCGGTATACCTTCTAAAATCAGTTCTTTTCGTATTTTCTCTAGTTTAAGTAGCAACTTATTTTGTAAAAATAAATACTTTGGGTGCTTACTTCGCTGCTTACTAACAAATTCCTTTAGTGAAAAGTGAGGTGATATTTTTACGTTTTCATTTTCAGGCGTCACCTTAACAAAGCCATCGGGCACTATGTAGTGTAAAGTGTCTTTAATCTGTGAAGGTTTAGGATAGTGCCCAATGTGGTAATACTTGAGCTTTCCTCCTTCGACATTGTCTGCCGGTACTTTTACAAATACGTTGATTTTCATACGCTGTTTTTTATCGGGCGACTCAATAATTACCGTTGTTAAACCAGGCTCTTTGGGTGCTTGCCATTGCCAGCGGTTGGTGTCTGTAAGCTTAGATTTTCCTTGAGTGTTAATTAGCGTGTAAGCATTTTTTGATTGCGCAAAAAGCACTTCAAACTCAACTTGCTCTTTGGGCATTACAAATACTGAAAACACCGAATATGGCATAACTATATCGTTAATTTTTAGGCTAAATTCTGCATCTTCAAAGTTGGCTTTGTTTTTTATATCAACTACCTGATGTGCAGGCTTTGTAAGCGCTGCAGCAAATACACTATTGCCAAATATAATTGTGAATATGGCGATAGAAATGTAATGAATAAATTGCATAAACCCTCTCATTATTTATTTTTTAACAAAGCGGCAATCACCGACTGTTCATCATTTTTTAATAGTGCTTTTTTATCGCGTTGATATATGTCATCTCTAAAGTTAACCAGCTTATTTTCGTCAACCCATGCAGTCCAATAAACTAAATGAATAGGAAGAGGCTCATCTAAATAAAACGTCTGAGTACTGTTTTGAACAAGTGCGCTGTCCATATTATTGAGTGTCTGTGCTTCTCCTTCGTGCTTAATAATTTCACGCGCTAACGAAAAAGGCTTTTCTATTCTTATACAGCCATGCGATAAGGCTCGGTTTGCTTGGCTAAAACGGTGCTTTGCTGGTGTATCGTGAACATAAATTGCTTCGGCATTGGGAAATAAATACTTAACTTCCCCTAGAGGGTTTTCTTCACCAGCACGTTTTACTAAAAAGTGATCAAATTGGTACGGCTTAATAGAATCCCAATCAATATTGCTTGGATTAACAGTTTGTGAGTCTAGGTAGCTGTTTTTTCTAATTTCAATGTTATTTTTTACAAGGTAGTCAGGATCCTCGGCTACCTTTGGAGCAATTTCTTTGGTGGCAATTGATGTGGGTATACGCCATTCAGGATTAACTACAAACTTTTCTATTTCGTCGCTAAATGCAGGTGTTTCCCAACTTGGTTTACCTACAATTACGTTATTTTTTAATTTTACATCGCCAGCTTTTACAAATCGTAAGCTGTATTCTGGAATATTTACATACACATATTGCTCATCACTTGCGCCTGCAAAGTTAGTTATTCTATAAAAGTTAAGTTTTAATTTATCGAGTTTTTGCTGTGCGGGCACATTAAGCGATGCAAAAGTACGCTTACCCACTCGGCCATCAACTTTTAAACCATGGCGGCTTTGAAATTGCTTAACAGCTTGCTCTAAATCTTTATCAAACGTGCATATAGCTTCGTCGCACACATTAGTTTTTAAGTCACGCTCTTGATATAAGCGCTGTGCAAGTAAGCTCACCTCTTTATTATTACTGCCCAGTTCAAGCAATTCGTCGTGATATAAGTGTGTAAAACCACCTTTGTTAACTATTTCTTGATACCAATTAATAGCTTTTTCTGTACGTTCAATTAACTGCGCTGAATATTGGTCAAAGTAGTAGGTGTCATCAGCTTGCATGTACTTTTGTGAGTTGTAAGTAGTTAGTGAAGAGTTAGCGAGTACCACACTTTCAAGCTCATCGGCAGCGAGTGTTGGTGCTGAGCATAAGCCGCTCATGCCAATAAATAATGCAGTTTTTAAAGTAAAGCCCTTTGCTTTAGTAAGCGCTTGATTTGAAAATGACTCCTTCACTATGTACCTCCTCGCTAAATATCGTTGATAAATGCTTTTGTACTTACCACTAAGTAGTACACTGGAGGTGCAACGGTAATGCCAAATTAAAGTTTCAAAATAAACAATTGAAATTTAATGACTTTTTAAAAACCCTTATTCTAAACGTTAATAAATTAAATTAAAGAATATGTAATTAATATGCTCAAGTGTGTAAAGTTGCTATGGCAATTAATCTTTTAAAAAAGCTAAAAAACCACGTTCATAACGACTCAAGTACTTTGTTTTTCGTGGTAATGAAAGGGACTCTCTCCACGCAGTTTGAGTATCTTCATCTTCTTTACACAGCGTAATTAAATCGGGATGCACATAAGATTTGCGTGCTATAGCTGGAGTATTACCAAGTTGCTCAGATACGCTATCAAGCATGCTTTTTAAAGTAAGCGCCCCTTTAGCTTTAGCTAATTGTTTGAATGCAATAACGCTTGCTCGCCAAGTTCTAAAGTGTTTTGCACTAAACTCCTCGCCCATTATTTGCTGAATGTATTGGTTTATTTCGCTTGATGTAACATTTGTGCGCTCACCTTCATTTATATACTGAAATAAATGCTGCCCGGGTAAATCTTGTAAGTCTTTTATAACATGGCTAAGCACCCTGTCGGTTATATTTACTTCACGTTCTTTACCTGATTTGGCACGATATTTTAGCTGAATATTTTTGCCCGTGAGTTTTGCATGGCGTGTTCGTAATGTTGTCGCACCAAAACTTTTATTTTGCTTTACGTTACGCTCGTTACCTACCCTCAACGCACCTAAATCCATAAGTCTTACAACTGCAGCTAAAGTGCGTTCAATATTAAGCTCATCGCCTTGTAAGTCTGTTTCTAAACGCGCTCTTAACAAAGGGAGTTTATTACCAAATACTCCACATGCTTGATATTTTTTTGCTTCTTGTTGCGCCCTAAATTCAGGATGGTAGCGGTATTGCTTTCGCCCCTTACTATCAAATCCTGTCGCTAAAATATGTCCGTTTTCTTCTGGGCAAAACCAGGCGTTTTTATAGGCAGGCGGAAATGCCAATCCATTCAAACGATCAATCACATTTTGCTCTTTTATTTGCTTACCGATTGGATCAAAGTAAAGCCAACTTTTATGTTTAAGTTTACGAGTGATCCCTGGTAAATTATCGTCTACATAAATTAGCTTCATTAACCCTCCAGTTATATTTAAGCATGCGTCGGAATATAAAATGTATCACTTTAAAATAACCTTAAACTGAACAAGATTATTGATATATAATAAAAAACCAACAACAATTATAAATACTTAATATATATTAATAATTCTATTTAGGTTTTCGTAAAAGCAGGTCGAACTTACGCGCCAGCAACAAGTCTATTACGATTAAACTCAATGCACTTAGCGCTAAAAAAAGCTACTTGAGATAGATTTATTATCCTAAGTTCAGATTAATTACACTTTGTCCCCGCAATTGGGGTGCTGTTTAAATGGAGAATTCAATGGCTTTTGATTATGGATCGATTGATCTTGGACTAAAAAACCCCTTCAAACTGGAAGGTAAAGTAACAGCATTAAGAGGACTCATTGAGTCTATAGCAGGTATTAGTTTACTTGTTATTGCTGCGGGCTCTGTGAAAGAAGATACAACCGCGGGTTGGATTTTAATGGTGTTTGGCATGCTTATTTTAGCATTCGGCATTCGCTCACTATCGGCAGGTATTTACGCAACACTTAAATACTTTGTAGGTAGAAACCACCCAACTTCACTTGCTTATAACTACAGTAAATCGCAAGCATCAACCGCTCAAGAAGAACAAAAAGAAGTAGCCTACACAGCGCAATCACTTGAAGAAATGCTGGTTGGTCGTAAAAACAGTACATTTAAAGAGCCTAATGGTTTTTTATCACGCTTACTTCACAGCTTAATCCCTAAGTTATTGTTTCTACCATATCCTATTCGAAATGTTGCCCAGCGATTATTTGGCTCATGGGTAAGCACCTTTGTCGCCCTTATTGCTTATGGCCTTGTTGCATTCGTATCTTTGTCGGGCTTTACCGGTGAAGCTGGGGAATTAGCATTTCCGGTCTATAGTGCAATATTAATGTTTTACGTGCTTTTTTCTTGGCGCTCTACAGGTAAACCTATCTCTCGAAATGCAGAAAAGAATATTGAAGCACTTGGTACTGGTGCACTTGCTAAAATTATTTCGTTATCTTTTATTTTACCCATCGCTATTGGTCTTTCTATGTCATGGTTGATGAAAGAACAACACATTAGCAAACAAGAAATAGATGGCTGGATTGAGCAACTACCTAGTCTTCATGCTGGCATGTACTTAATTGCGATTATTGTATTAGCCACTCTGAGCTGCGCAATTGCTTTTATTATGATTAAAGCGCGTTTAAATGCAGTTACACCTTCGGCTGAAGTATCAGAACTACGTGAAAACTGGCAAGAGTCTGTTCATCCAGACGAAATTTTTATAAACCTAGACAACCTAGTAATGGCTAACCGTCGTTATAAAGAAGTACCTAACAGAGTTTATCGCGAATTAGATCCTAAGCTTCAAGAACAAATTGAAGGTAAAGGCGGTTTTAAAGGTGAAATGATCCAAGAGATTCAACCTAAACTGCACTCAATAGACTTAGGTAAAAACTTTACGCTAGCAAGGTTACTTGCTTTAGTAAGTGGTAACTTGCTTTATATTATAGCCTTAGCGTTTACTGTGTTTTTAGCGTATTCGTTTATTAATATTTATCATTACGTTGACGCTGCAAATATTAGTAGCTTTAAACAAGTATTTAATAACCAACATGTTATTCAATTTAGTGAGCTATTAATGACAAGCTTTCACTTATTGCTAATAGGTATACTTATTAAAGCATTTGCGCAATTGCTTACAAATACAGCTCATCTATTTTTTGCTGAAATGCAGTTTGAATCACTACTAGTGTACTTTAAATGCGAAGGCACATTTACTGAGTCTAAAATATCAACAGGTACTGGTATTCACGATAGTACTCGCTCAGAAAATACTTTAGTACGCAGTAGCATAACGCCTTGGATTATTGTTTCTCGTGTTATTTCTACTACGTTTGCAGCAACAGGTATGAAAAATCTTGAACATCCTCGCCATATTATGGAAATGCATAAAGACGAAGGACAATTGCAAGCAATCAAAAAAGACGTTATCGCGTTCTTGAAAGACCGTGAATCTATCGCCTCAATCACCAGTGAGCGTGATTTAGGTAATGCGTCACAAATACATCAATTAAATCAGCAAACGCGTGCTATACCTACTCAGCAAGCGATAGCTAAAGATGACGAAGAAGCTGCAGGGTATTTAAGACAAGAAGAAAACTTATCTCCCGAGCCAAAGGGTTAATTAACTTAAACTCTGGGTTATTAGTATTAATGCCACCTTGTAAATTAGGTGGCATTTTTTTTAACCTCTATTCAATACTTTTTAACTTTATTACCTCTTTTGCACTCAACAACATGATTAATATTGGATTAGTTCACAAAGCCCTTGCTTTATGTGCCAAAACACAAATAATGAAAGGATTAATTACAGGGTAAGAATGAGGACAATGAGCTATATACTAACCACCCAATGTGCTGATGACGTAGGCTTAATAGCTAAAATTACAGGGCTTTGCCATAAAAATAATTTAAACATTACGCGTAACAACGAATTTGTAGATAAAGACGCGCAGCGATTTTTTATGCGTACAGAGCTTACAGGCGAGCCACAAAGCGACTTTTTAGATCAACTACGCGCACTGTTGCCACAAGGCGCTAAACTTGCCCTACATTGCGGTGCAAAAACTAAAGTAGTTTTACTTGCAACTAAAGAAGCCCATTGTTTAGGTGGTATGTTGCTAAAGCAATTTGAACAAACTCTTAATATTGAAGTATTAGCCGTTATTGCTAACTACGCTGATTTAGAGCCTTTAGCAAAAGGGTTTGATGTGCCCTTTCATGTTGTATCGCACGAAGGACTAACTCGTAGCGAGCACGATCAAAAAGTAGGTGATTTAATTGCCAGCTACAACCCTAATATTATTGGTCTTGCCAAATACATGCGTATTTTAAGCCCTGAATTTGTGGGTCGCTTTGAAGGCAAAATAATTAATATTCATCATTCATTTTTACCCGCATTTATAGGTGCTAAACCTTATCATCAAGCATTTGAGCGCGGCGTAAAAATCATTGGTGCTACCGCTCACTTTGTGAATAATGAGCTTGATGAAGGCCCTATTATTTTGCAGGATGTAACAAGCGTTACACATGCTAATACCGCCGAAATGATGGCTAAAATGGGTAAAGATGTAGAGAAAACAGTGTTTTGTAAAGCACTCCAACTTGCATCAGAGCATAAGCTATTTATTAATGGTAATAAAACTGTAGTGTTTTCTTAGCATTGTACCAATTCGCTTAATTAAGTAGTTTATTTTGAGGTAATAAAACAGTGTTGATAACAAGGTATGCATTTTGTTATTAACCTGAATTCTGATTAACTATTCTACACATAAAAATATGCCAGCATTGTTGCTGGCATTTTTTTGCTCATAAATAAGCAAGTGACTTTTTAAATGTAAATTATGCCTGCTCTATTGGCTCGAGTTTTAATTTCGCGGCAATTAAAACGGCTTGGGTACGATTGTACACGCCGAGTTTTCTAAATATGGCTGTAATGTGTGCTTTTACTGTTGCTTCTGATATGTGCAGTTCATAAGCAATTTGCTTATTAAGTAAACCTTCGTGCAGATATTGCAGCACTCGGTATTGTTGAGGTGTTAATGAGGCAACTTGCGCTGCTATTTCTCGGTCTTCACCTTCAATTTCAGCTACTTTGTTTTTTAACTCTTTTGGTAGCCATGTATCGCCTTCAAGTATTTGGTTAATTGCACTGGCAATATCATCAGACGATGACGATTTAGGAATAAAACCCATAGCGCCGTAACCCATTACTTTAGAAACTATATTAGCGTCTTCACTACCCGAAACAACGGCAATAGGTAAGCTTGGGTATTCTTCTCTAATACGAATAAGACCATATAAATCACCATTACCTGGCATGTGAAGGTCTAGCAGTAATATATCAAGATCCTCTTGCTCACTTAACACTTGCAGTGTGCTGTCAAAATCGGATGATTCAAAAACCTCTAAACCTTCAAATTTTGCGCTCAATGCGCCCTTTAGTGCTTCACGAAATAACGGATGGTCGTCCGCTATTAAAAACTGACTCATGGTTCACTCCTAATAAATTCGGCTGCCAGTTAGGTATAAAACCCTCACTGACAGCCGATATACTACGTTTAGAATCAACTTGTAATCAAGTTTTTAACGCACATTTAACGATTTAATCTGTTCTCGATTAGTTCATCGACTACAGATGGATCTGCAAGCGTTGACGTATCACCGAGTTGTTGGTGCTCATTTGCAGCGATTTTACGTAAAATACGACGCATAATCTTGCCTGAGCGCGTTTTAGGTAAACCTGGAGACCATTGAATCATATCTGGTGATGCTATTGGGCTAAGCTCTTTACGAACCCAGTTACGTACCTCTTTGGTTAATTCATCGCTTACTGTTACACCTTCGTTAGGCGTAATATAAACATAAATACCTTGGCCTTTAATATCATGCGGGTAACCCACTACTGCTGCTTCTGCTACTGCTTCGTGCGCAACTAACGCACTTTCAATTTCGGCAGTACCTAAGCGATGGCCTGATACGTTAAGTACATCGTCCACACGTCCTGTGATCCAGTAATAACCGTCTTCATCACGACGACAACCATCACCTGTAAAGTAAACACCTGGGTAGGCGCTAAAATAAGTTTGTTCAAAACGTTCATGGTCGCCATAAACAGTTCGCGCTTGCGATGGCCAGCTATCTAAAATAACTAAATTACCGTCCACAGCACCTTCAAGGTTATTCCCCTCAGCATCAAATAATGCTGGCGCAATACCAAAAAATGGATGTGTCGCAGAACCTGGTTTTGTATCAGTTGCACCCGGTAAAGGCGTAATCATTATGCCACCGGTTTCTGTTTGCCACCACGTATCAACAATCGGACAATTAGATTTACCAATACTCTCGTAATACCACGTCCATGCTTCTGGATTTATTGGCTCACCAACCGAGCCTAAAATACGTAAACTATCGCGATTTGACGAAGCTGTTGGCTCATCACCTTTCGCCATTAGCGCACGAATTGCTGTAGGCGCAGTATATAAAATAGTTACACCGTGTTTATCAACAATTTCGCCCATACGTCCTGCAGTTGGATAAGTTGGTACACCTTCAAATAATACTTGTGTACAACCGTTTACTAATGGCCCGTATGCAATGTAACTGTGGCCTGTGATCCAACCTACATCGGCACTACACCAATACACATCGTCTTCTTTTAAATCAAATACGTATTCATGTGTCATTGATGAGTAAACTAAGTAGCCACCAGTCGTATGCACAACCCCCTTCGGCTGACCTGTTGAACCTGACGTATATAGAATAAACAATGGATCTTCAGCGTTCATTGGCTCTGGTTCACACTTTGCTGGTAAATCAGCAACTAAGTCATGCCACCATATATCGTGCTCATTCCAATCAACTTCACCGCCGGTTAATTGGTGCACAATAACATGCTCAATTGAGGTTACAGTTTCTTGCGCTACCGCTTCATCTACATTTGCTTTTAATGGAACACAATTACCCGCTCTGCGCCCTTCATCTGAAGTAATAACAACCTTGGCACCCGAATCCCGAATACGATCTGCAATCGCAGAAGGTGAAAAGCCACCAAATACAACCGAATGAATAGCACCAATACGTGCACAAGCTTGCATAGCATAAACAGCTTGAGGCGTCATAGGCATATAAATCGCTACACGGTCACCTTTTTGAACACCTAGCTTTTTTAAACCATTGGCAAACTTGGCTACTTCATCATGCAATTGTTGATAAGTAATATTCTCACTTTGAGATGGGCTGTCACCTTCCCAAATAAGCGCCGTTTTATCTGCTTTGGTTTTTAAGTGACGATCGATACAATTGTACGAAGCATTAAGGTAGCCATCCTCATACCATTTAATATTTATATGGCCTTTGTCGAATGATGTGTTTTTAACTTTTGTATAAGGAGTAGACCAATCAAGACGTTTGCCATGCTCACGCCAAAAACTTTCTGGGTCATCAATAGATTGCTTGTAAAGCATATTATATTTATTTTTATCTACAAGAGTCGCATCTTTAATATGCGCAGGAACTGGGTAGATACTTTGTGACATCTTAGTCTCCATTTAAATTACTTGCCTTAAGCTTTTATCAAGGATTACTCAGCAGTGCTACATTAAGTATTAGACCTTAGTTGTACACCCCTTCAATTTCCTCATTTGTAGTTTATAATCCTTCTGCTTTCAATTTTTTTACATAAATAATACAACGCGTTAAATGTAAGTAAATACAAACTAATCTGCTCTCAAACCTTAGTCTTATAGACCAATAGGTAATTGAGTAAATATTGCACATATTCAACAGTGTTGTCGTACTCCAATAAAGATATTTTGTTGTACTTACTAAAATGCTTTATTTAACGAATGAAAATAGAAAGTGAATTGAAAGCCAAATTAACAACCCTTTTTATTCGTAAGTAATACTCGTAGCAAGTAATACAACCTTACATGAAAAAAAAGTAACAAATAACAAGTAGCCTATAAAGGACACCACAATGAAATTTACCCCATTAAAAACATTGGCAGCAAGCGCTGTACTATGTGCACTATCAAGTACTGCATACGCGGCAACTGCTGCAAAAATTGGTGATACCGAATTTACTTACGGTGGATATATTAAACTCGACTCTATGTGGAGTGATTATTCAGCGGGTGCGCCTGCAGGCTCAAACGTAGGTCGTGACTTTTACGTACCAAGTACGCTAACAGTTGGCGACGATAACAGCTCAGATGCTGTGTTTGATATGCATGCTCGCGAGTCACGCTTTAACTTTGGCACAGCCACTGTTATGGATAACGGTAAGACCGTTAACACTAAAATTGAGATTGATTTTTTAGCCTCAGCTGCTGGCGGCAATGAACGTGTATCAAACTCTTATGCTCCACGTATTCGCCATGCGTTTGTGACATACGACGGTTGGTTATTTGGTCAAACATGGTCTAACTTTCAAAACGTGGGTGCCCTTGCTGAAACGCTTGATTTTGTAGGCCCAGCTGAAGGCACTATATTTGTTCGCCAATCGCAAATTAAATATACCACTGGCGCATGGTCTTTCTCATTAGAAAACCCAGAAAGTACAATTTCTACTACTAGCGGTATGGTAGTAACTGATGATGCATCATTGCCTGACTTTACAGCTCGTTACACACACAAAGCTGATTGGGGTAACATTGTTGTTGCAGCGCTTGCTCGCCAACTAACTTATAAAGTAGGCAGTGTTGATGCAGATGAAACATCTTTTGGTATTAGTGCGTCGGGTAAAATAAACCTTGGTGAAGACAACCTTAAATTTATGCTTACTCAAGGTAAAGGCTTAGGCCGTTACGTAGGCTTAAACGTTGCTCACGGCGCAGTACTTAATGGCGATGAACTAGATGCCATTGATTCGACTTCTGGTTTTGTTGCTTACCAGCACAAGTGGACAAGCCAATGGCGTTCAACATTCTTATACTCTTTCTTCTCTGCTGATAACAACACTGATTTATTAGCTATTTCTGGTGATCCGACTGAATCAAGCCAAAGCTATAGCGCTAACATTTTATATTCCCCTGTTAAACGCCTAACATTTGGAGCTGAGCTAAAACATGCTGAGCGTGAAACTGAAAGTGGCGTAGATGGCGATTTAGATCGTTTACAATTCTCTGTTAAATACTCTTTTTAATAACTAAAAAGCTAACTACTTTAAATAAGCGGCCTAGGCCGCTTTTTTTATAAGGGATATTAAGTTCTATATAATTCATCAATTCGTACCCATAATCTCTTTATGTGACGCTAAAATCCAACAAAATAGAATAATAATAGGTAAAACACACAACTCAATTGCAAATCGATATCATTTAGATTAAGTTACGCACTTCTTTTTGAACTAACTGGAAAAACTTATGTCGTCCCCTCAAGTTTTGCGTTTATCTAAATTAAGCTTTGCTACTTCTTTAATTCTATCTGGTTATGCACTTGCTGATGAAGCAACTGTAAAAGATGAACCTCTCGAAAAAATTGCGGTATATGGTCAACATCACAAAAACTACATAACAGAAGAAGCGCAATCAGCTACCAAACTAGGTTTAACAATTAAAGAAACACCACAGTCAATCTCGGTAGTATCACGCGCATTAATGGACGACTTTTCACTAGACGATATAAACTCAGTACTTGAAAGCACCCCCGGCGTAACAGTAGAGCAAATAGAAACAGATCGTACTTACTTTAAAGCTCGTGGCTTTGAAATTACTAACTTTCAAGTTGATGGCTTAGGTATTCCACAAAGCTCTGGATCTATTCAAGGCAGTCTTGATACTTCAATTTATGACCGTGTAGAAATAGTTCGTGGCGCTAATGGCTTAATGACCGGTGCCGGTAATCCTTCTGCAACTGTAAATATGGTTTTAAAGAAACCAACTTACACAACACAAGCAAATGCATCAGCCTCGTATGGCTCATGGAATAAAAAACGTTTAGATTTAGATGTATCTACGCCAATAAATGAAGAACACGCCGTACGTGCTGTATTTACAAAGCAAAAAGCTGATTCATACCTAGACCGTTACGAAACAGATAAAACAATTATTTATTTAGCGTATGAAGGAAAATTAACAGACAACACATTATTAAGCGTTAACTACGTTAACCAACAAAAAGATGCTGATAGCCCACTTTGGGGGGCACTACCTCTTTATTACACCGACGGCTCACCAACCGACTATGACGAATCAACCAGTACTGCTGCTGATTGGTCTTACTGGGATAACAGTGCAGAGCAAGTATATGTAACGCTTGAACAAAACTTATCAGCAACATGGGTGGCTAGAGCACGCTATGCGCACATCGAAAACGAGCAAGACTCAGAGCTGTTCTACGTATACGGTACACCAAATAAAGACACTGAACTTGGTTTAACAGGTTATGCAAGTCGTTATGATTACGAAGATAAGCATGATTTATTTGATCTATATGCCAGTGGTAAATTTGATTTATTTAATCAAGAGCACGATCTATCATTTGGTGTTAGCCAAGCAAAAATGGATTACACAGAGCAATCTCTTTACGATTACACTACAGGTAATGGTTTTCCAGATATGCCATCACTTAGAACGTGGGATGGTGTAATACCAGAAGCAACGCTTGCTGATGGCGTAAATGGTAGTGATATTACTAACGAGCAAAAATCAGCTTACATATCAACTCGCATTAAATTAAGCGAGCCTTTAAGTGTACTTGCTGGCGTGCGTTATACCGATTGGGAAACAAAAGGCACAGCCTATGGCGTTGCTCAAACTCGAAGTGACTCTGAGCTAATACCGTACATTGGTACAGTGTACGACTTTAACGAATCTCTATCGGCTTATGCAAGCTATACAGAAACATTTGTACCGCAAAAAGAACTAGACATAAACGCCAATCAACTACCTGCTGTTACTGGAAAAAGTAGCGAAATAGGTGTCAAAGCCCAGCTTCTAGACGACCAGTTATTTGTAACGTTTGCTTATTTTGATGCAAAACAAGATGGCCTTGCTGTTGCTATAGCTAACTCATTACCAAGTGATACGCGTTATTATGCAGCTGATGGCATTAGTAGTAATGGTTTTGAAGTAGAGTTAAGTGGTAAATTTACAGATGATTTAAGTGCAAGTATTAGCTTTAGTAATTTAAATATTGATGGTGATGATTTAGTAAAAGATTACACACCAGAAAACCAACTTAAAGTGGCCGCAACCTATCAAGTACCTTTAGTTGATGGCTTATCATTTGGTGCAAACTATCGCTGGCAGGATTCAACTAGCCGAGTTCAAGTTAAAGATGCTAATGGTATTGCAAGTGTTACTACCAACCAAGATGCATACGGGTTACTTGATTTAATGGCCACTTACAAAATTACAGATAACGTAGGAGTCACTTTCAACGTTAATAACGCCACAGGTGAAAAATATTTGCACAGCCTATACTGGGAACAAGGTTACTACGGTGCACCGCGTAACTACGCTCTATCTGTAAATTGGCAGTTATAAATATATTTGATTAATTAAAGGCTGTAGATTTTTGCGGTTAAATTAAAAAACGACACATTTTTAATGTGTCGTTTTTATTTTATCTAACCTAAACTCTGGTTAAGAGATTTACTAACGTATTGAATCATAGTGGTATTTAAATTTATTTTATCTAGCCAGAGATTTTCAGTTGAAACAAGGCGAATTTACGCGTCAATAGCTGGCCTATTGCAAGTAAATTTAACGCAGCTAGCGCTGAAAATAGCTGCTCGAGATAGATTTATTATCCAGAGCTCAGGTTATCTACTTTAAGTTTTTAACAACAAAAAAGCGCTAATCATTACTGATCAGCGCTTTTTAAAGCTCGGGTCAAATCAAGCTTAAAAACTCATTTTGATGCTGTTAAAGGTCAGCGTCATCGCCCAACTTATCTTCACCATCATCTGGTTCAATAGTTGCTTTTAATAAAAGCATTTCGCGTAACTTGCCTTCAATCTCATCTGCAATTTCTGGGTTTTCTTTCAAAAACTTAATTGAGTTAGATTTACCTTGGCCAACCTTGTTGCCACAGTAGCTATACCAAGCACCAGCTTTTTCAACAATTTTATGCTTAACTCCTAGGTCAATTAGCTCGCCTTGCTTAGAAATACCTTCACCATACATGATGATAAATTCAGCTTGTTTAAACGGCGGCGCTACTTTGTTTTTAACAATTTTAACGCGAGTTTCGTTACCAACAACTTCATCGCCTTCTTTAACAGAACCAATACGACGAATATCAATACGTACCGATGCGTAAAACTTAAGTGCATTACCACCTGTTGTTGTTTCTGGGTTACCAAACATAACACCAATTTTCATACGGATTTGGTTAATGAAAATACATAACGTGTTAGAGCGTTTAATGTTACCAGTAAGCTTACGTAATGCTTGTGACATTAAACGTGCTTGTAAGCCCATGTGCGAGTCGCCCATGTCGCCTTCAATTTCAGCTTTTGGTGTTAGTGCAGCAACCGAGTCAATTACAACAACATCTACTGCGCTTGAGCGTACTAACATGTCACAAATTTCTAGTGCTTGCTCACCGGTATCTGGTTGCGATACAAAAAGCTCATCAATGTTAACACCAAGCTTTTGTGCATAAACTGGATCTAGAGCATGCTCAGCATCAATAAAGGCACATGTTTTGCCTTCTTTTTGCGCTTCTGCGATAACTTGTAAAGTAAGCGTTGTTTTACCAGATGACTCAGGTCCGTATACTTCAACAATACGTCCCATAGGTAAACCACCTATGCCTAAAGCAATATCAATACCTAATGAGCCTGTAGATACAGATTCAATGTTTAACGCTTTGTTATCACCCAATTTCATAATTGAGCCTTTACCAAATTGACGTTCAATTTGTGATAGTGCAGCGTCCAACGCTTTTTGTTTGTTATCGTTCATTTTATTCTCCAAATCCAGCTAATGGAATCAAGTATACTGTATGAAATTACAGTATCAAGCTAATTTTTTTATTTTATCTCATCTATTACACTTTTCAATGCAAATACAATAGCTTGCAGTCTAACTTGAGCCCTATCGCCAGAGAATACTTGTTTAAAGGTCAGTACTTTGTCATTAATTTGTATGCCAAACCACACAAGTCCCACAGGTTTACCTTCTGTTGCCCCGCCAGGTCCTGCAATACCTGATACAGCTATAGATATATTTGCATTTGTTGCCTTAATTGCACCTAGTGCCATTTCACGTACTGTCTGCTCGCTCACAGCACCAAATTGCGCTAATGTACTGGCACTTACATTTAGTAAGTCTTGCTTTGCTTGGTTGCTGTAAGTTACAAATGCGCGGTCAATATAAGCAGAGCTTCCGGGCGTATCTGTAAGGGCATAACTTACTCCGCCACCAGTACATGACTCAGCACTAGTGATCCATAAGCATTTATCCGTTAAAATAGCGCCTAATTGCGCAGCAAGTGTTTTAATCTCTTGATGTAATTCCATATTCAGCCTTTGGGTAAATACATGTCGTTTGATCTTTATGCACCACACACTATAAAACAACAAACCCCTATGATGCAGCAGTATCTAAAAATAAAATCAGAGCATCGCGATATATTATTGTTTTATCGTATGGGCGATTTTTACGAACTCTTTTTTGATGACGCTAAACGCGCCGCTCAATTACTCGATATTTCGCAAACTCATCGCGGCAAAGCCGGTGGCGATCCTATCCCTATGGCGGGCGTGCCTTATCATGCAGTAGAGAACTACTTAGCACGCCTAGTTCAAATGGGTGAATCTGTTGCTATTTGCGAACAAGTTGGCGATCCAGCTACCAGTAAAGGCCCCGTTGATCGCAAAGTTGTACGCATAGTCACCCCTGGCACTATATCTGATGAAGCGCTGCTACAAGAGCGACAAGACAATTTACTTACCAGCGTTTGGCAAAGTAAAAAAGGCCTATACGGTATTGCCTACTTAGACATTAACTCTGGTCGTTTTAACGTTGTAGAGGTTAACACCGACGAAGCATTTAGCTCAACGATTCAGCGCCTATCTCCTGCCGAGTTGCTATATAGCGAAAGCTTTGAAAATTTTCATTTAATTGAGCATATAAAAGGGGCTCGCCGTCGCCCAGAGTGGGAATTCGACTTAGATACGGCCGAGCACTTATTATGCGATCAGTTTGGTACTAAAGATTTAGTGGGATTTGGTGTTGATAAAGCCCACAGCGCACTTGTTGCTGCAGGTTGTTTAATGCAATACGTAAAAGATACGCAGCGTATTGCACTGCCACATATTCGTGCTATTACACTTGAGCACAACGAACACGCTGTTATTTTAGATGCCGCAACCCGTAAAAATTTAGAACTTACCGTTAATTTATCAGGTGGGTTTGAAAATACACTTGCCCAGGTACTTGATAAAACAGCAACACCTATGGGCTCTCGTTTACTTAAGCGCCGTATTCATACACCTGTACGTAATAAAGACGAGCTAAATTCACGCTTAAATGCAATTAGCGCTATTTTAGATGTACAACTGTGCGGTGAATTACACGAATCATTAAAAGAGATTGGTGATGTAGAGCGAGTTATTGCACGCCTAGCTTTATGCACAGCTCGCCCGCGCGATCTAACTCGTCTTCGCAGCGCATTACAAGCACTTGCGCCACTACACACTTTGCTAGGTGATGCTAACGATCCTCGTATTACAGGTATTATCAAGCACTCGCCTGAGCTCCCTGATTTACAAGAGTTATTAGAACGTGCAGTGATAGAAAACCCACCGGTACTTATTCGTGATGGTGGCGTTATTGCCCCTGGTTACAACAGCGAACTAGATGAGTGGCGTAACTTAAGTAAAGGTGCAACCGATGTACTTGATCAACTAGAGTTGCGTGAACGCGAACGCACGGGTATTAGTACGCTTAAAATTGGTTATAACCGCGTACATGGCTTTTTTATTGAAGTAAGCCGCGCTAATGCTCACTTAGTGCCAGCCGACTACATTCGTCGTCAAACGCTCAAAAATAACGAACGCTATATTATTCCTGAGCTTAAAGAGCACGAAGATAAAGTACTTGGTAGCCAATCAAAAGCCTTAGCGCTTGAAAAGCAACTATACGAAGAGCTGTTCAGATTTATCGCTCCACACATTGAACAGCTGCAAATGATGGCAGCAGCACTGGCCGATTTAGACGTATTAAATAACTTGGCCGAACGTGCATTTGCACTCAATTATGCAAAACCAGAACTGTGCGATAACGACAATATAAGCATTAAGCAAGGTCGTCACCCTGTTGTTGAACAAGTAATGAAAGAACCGTTTATTGCTAACCCTGTTGAATTAAACAGCCAACGTAAAATGTTGATTATTACGGGTCCAAACATGGGCGGTAAATCAACCTATATGCGCCAAACAGCACTTATTGTACTAATGGCTCACATTGGCAGTTATGTACCTGCAGACAGCGCTAAAATAGGTAATATTGATCGCATATTTACACGTATTGGTGCTAGCGATGATTTAGCATCAGGTCGCTCAACCTTCATGGTAGAAATGACCGAAACAGCGACTATTTTAAATAATGCCACGGCGCAGTCTTTGGTATTAATGGATGAAATTGGTCGTGGTACAAGTACCTATGATGGGCTCTCGCTTGCGTATGCAACAGCCGATCATTTAGCGTCAAAAATATCAGCTAAAACATTGTTTGCAACGCACTACTTTGAGTTAACAGAACTTGCTGAACAAACAACAGGTCTGGTAAACGTGCACCTTGATGCAATAGAGCATAACGATACAATCGCCTTTATGCATACAGTACTTGATGGCGCAGCAAGCAAGAGCTTTGGCTTACAGGTAGCTGCTCTTGCGGGTGTGCCAAAAGCTGTTATTGCACAAGCAAAGCAAAAACTTAAGTTACTTGAAAATCATCAAAGCGTTACTGCACCAAATACTGAGCAACAAGCCTTTACTTTTAATAATGAAGTTGCTCAAAATACACCTTCAGAAGTAGAAGAACAATTAAGCGCTATCGACCCTGATAATTTATCGCCACGCCAAGCGCACGATTTATTATATAAACTAAAAGCATTGTTGTAATTTATATCATCTAATTTACAAGCATAAAAAAAGCCGAAGAATAAATTCTTCGGCTTTTTAACACACATAGTCTCTTAAACTATTTAACCAGTTACGAAAACTGATTAAACAAGCTATCTGTACTTAAACCTTCTTGTTGCAAAATGTCTTTTAAACGACGTAATGCCTCTACCTGAATTTGTCTTACACGCTCACGTGTTAAGCCTATTTCACGACCTACATCTTCAAGTGTAGATGGCTCGTAGCCAAGTAATCCAAATCGACGTGCTAACACTTCGCGTTGTTTAGGGTTTAATTCACCTAACCAATCTACAATATGTTTATTAATATCATTATTTTGTACTTCGCCTTCAGGGCCTGCACTTTTTTCATCTGGGATGATATCAAGCAGTACACTGTCGTTTTCACCACCAATCGGCATATCAACCGATGCTATTCTCTCGTTTAAACGTAGCATTTTAGTTACGTCTTCAACGGGTCTGTCTAGGCAAGCTGCAATTTCGTCAGCTGTTGGTTCATGGTCAAGTTTTTGAGTTAATTCACGCGCTGTACGTAAGTAAACATTAAGCTCTTTAACTACATGGATAGGTAAGCGAATGGTACGCGTTTGGTTCATAATGGCACGTTCAATTGTTTGACGTATCCACCATGTAGCGTAAGTAGAAAATCTAAAGCCACGTTCAGGGTCAAATTTTTCAACAGCGCGAATTAAGCCTAAGTTACCTTCTTCAATTAAATCGAGTAGAGCAAGGCCACGGTTATTGTAACGGCGTGCTATTTTAACAACTAAACGTAAGTTACTTTCAATCATACGTTTGCGTGAGGCTTCACAACCTCGAAGTGATTTGCGAGAAAAAAACACTTCTTCTTCTGCGCTAAGCAAAGGAGAAAAACCAATTTCGCCTAAATAAAGTTGGGTTGCATCAAGGTTTTTAGTTACTTCTTCTTTTGCAAAGATTTCATCGTCTTCTACTTTATCTAGTAAAGTTGTGCTTTCATCAGCAGCGATGTCATCGAATTTCTCGTCAGTCGTAGTGTGTTTGTCAAGTTTTGCTGCGCTAGCCATAAGCCTTCTCCCGAGCAATTATCAATACCTGAAAATTAGGGTAGGTATTTAGCAGGATTGACAGCTTGCCCTCGGTAGCGAATTTCAAAACGAAGCGCGGTGACCGGAGATTCTGAATTACCAATTTCTGCTATTTTTTGTCCTGCCTTAACCTTCTGCTTTTCTTTAACAAGTAATTTCGAGTTATGTGCATAAGCACTTAGGTAATCATCATTATGTTTCAATATGATTAAACTACCATAACCTCGTAGAGCGTTACCCGCGTATACCACTGTTCCTTGTGCCGCAGCTAAGACTGAAGCCCCTTTACGATTAGTAATCTGTAAACCTTTATAACCGTTTTCCTTATTAGAAAAGCGTTTGGTAATTTTGCCCTTTGCAGGCCAAAACCAATTAACTTTACTGCTCGACAAACGTTTAGCATTACTAACTTTGTTACTGGCTTGTTTCTGAACATACTCTCGTTGTTTTGGAGGATCAAGCTCTTTCTTTAATATTATGTTATTTTTTTGTGTGTTTTTTATAGACTTTTTACTCGAATTCGTATATTTTTCATCCCTTTTTGTTTTTTCGGGCTTGGGGGTTAAGGAGATGTTTTGCCCAGGGAAAATTGTGTAAGGTGATGGAATTGAATTGTTTTTTGCAAGTAATCTAAAATCTTTACCGGCGCTAAAGGCTATTGAATAGAGCGTATCACCTTTTTGCACCTTATAAATATCGCCATTTATGTTAATGGTATGACCTAAATCATTAACATTATTATTTAGGCTGCTAACAGGCGCTGGAATATGGTGAGAAGAGCAACCAGAAAGAAAAACACCAACAAATATAGTCACATACAGTAAAAACTGTTTATTCATTGTATTTTTCTCCCAAATTAGACAATTGATATTTTTAACGCTTAACGCAATAAAAAGTACGCTAGCGCAATTAATACCACTAATCCCCAACCAAGTATTTCAATATATTGACGTAATTTTGCTTCCATTTTAGCCCCGCCCCACTTCATTAAGGCTGAAACTAAAAAGAATCGCGCACCACGTCCAATCGCCGATGCGAGTAAAAATGGCAAAAATGCCATTTGTAAAACACCTGCGCCAATGGTAAATACTTTATATGGTATAGGCGAAAAACCAGCTAAAAACACAACCCAAACACCGTAATCTTTAAACCAATTTAATGCGATATCAAACTTTTCTTGCCAGTGCATTTGTGCAATCAATGGCTCAACAACGGGTTCAAATAGCCAAAACCCAAGCAAGTAACCAACTACTCCACCAACAACCGATGCTATTGTGGCAAAGCTTGCAAAACGCCATGCTTTTTTGGGCTGTGCAAGCGACATAGGTGCAAGCATTACATCGGGCGGTATTGGAAAAAAAACTGACTCTGCAAAGCTCATTGCAGCTAAATAACGTTCTGCATGACGGTGCTTTGCCCACACTAGGGCCATATCGTATAACTTGGTAAACAACTTCAAAATGAATTCCTATTCAATATCGCCAGGTACTAACGGCACAAATCTAACGGGAGCAATAACATGCTCTTTATAATTATCGCCTTCGCGGATAACCATTACTAATTTTTGATCGCTCTCACCAATGGGCGCTAATAACACGCCTCCATCGGCTAACTGAGCAAGTAAGTCTTGCGGAACTTTAGAAGCCGCAGCAGTCACTATAATACCATCAAAAGGTGCTTGTGATTGCCAGCCTTGCCAACCATCACCATGCTTCATGGTTACATTATATAAATCGAGTTGTTGCAATCGACGCTTTGCCTGCCACTGAAGCGTTTTAATACGCTCTACCGAATAAACTTTTGTAAACGTTTTGGCTAATATTGCAGTTTGATATCCAGAGCCAGTACCAATTTCCAGCACTTTATTGCGCACACCAGCTAAACGAAGTAGCTCTGTCATGCGCGCTACTATATAAGGCTGGGAAATAGTTTGCCCTTGCCCAATAGGTAGCGCCGTATTTTCATAAGCTTTGTGTTTTAGCACATCGTCTACGAATATATGTCGCGGAATATCAGCGATAGCATTCAGTACTTGTGTATCTTCAACGCCTTCGCGCTTTAGTAAGTCAGATAGCGCTTTTGCACTGCGGGTATAATTAGCGAGCACGATTAATCTCCAAATCGGCTAACCAGTCTCCTACTGCTTTTAGGCTGTCTTTGGCTGTCATATCAACACTCAATGGCGTAACAGAGGCATAACCGTTATTAATTGCGTAAAAGTCGGTCCCCTCACCTGCATCGCTTTCTATGCCCAGCGATCCATACCAATAAATATCTCGACCCCAAGGATCGGTTTGTTTGGTCATGGTTTCTGCTTTATGACGAGCACCTAAACGAGTTACTTGCACCCCTTTTAATTCACTTAATGGAATATCTGGCACATTTATATTTATTATTTGATCTTTTGGAAGCGGATGCGAAGCTAGTCCTTTAATAATATTTACGGTAACAGCAGCGGCTGTTTCAAAATGCTCGCCTTTATGTGAGCAAAGCGATACTGCAATTGCAGGTAAGCCTAAATGGCGACCTTCAGTTGCAGCGGCAACAGTACCGGAATAAAGCGTATCATCACCTAAATTGGCACCATGGTTAATACCAGCAACAACAAGGTCTGGTTTTTCATCAGCTAACTGATTTACACCTAAATGTACACAATCAGTAGGTGTGCCATTAACCGACATAAAACCATTTTCGAGTGTAGTTGCTCGTAGCGGGTTCATTAATGTTAAAGAATTACTTGCGCCACTACAGTTGCGATCAGGTGCAACAAGGGTTACATCTGCAATTTGTATAAGCGCCTGATATAAAACCGCAATGCCTTTAGCATTTACGCCATCATCGTTACTTAACAGTATCTTCATTTATGTCATTATCCTTTTCTTTGCGCTCTCGAGGGCTAGCATCTTTATAATCCACCAGCTCACGTAATAATGCAGTTGCAAAACACCCTTTTGGCAAACCAAAACTCAGTTTTAAACTGGTTTCATCTATGGTCTCAACCGTTAAGTTTTGCGGAATTAAACGCAGCATCCTGCGCTCATTTTTAAGGCCTAGCTCACCCAAGCCATCGCACCATGTTTGGAAAGGTTCAAGCCATATTTTTTCTTGTTCGGTTAAACCTTTTTCGCTTTTACCCACCATAGGTGCCGACATCATAATATCGCCAGTGGCTAATCGCTCTATGTTTTCGTCGTTAATTGCATCTTCAAAAAATGCATTACTGCCGCTGAGCATAAATACTTCACGGTGCATTGTTTTAGCTAAACCATGCTCTTTAACACGTAAATTTACTATTTGATTAAACACATGAGAGCGCGCTGCTGAAATAATAATGCCGCGCAGTTTTTTATCGCGAATGCGCTCCCCTGCAAACATTTTTTCAGCCATTACTAAGTTATGACCGCCATGCCCAAAGCGCTGTTCACCAAAGTAATTAGGCACACCTGCGCGTACTGCATTAATACGGCATAAAATATCAAGGGGCTTGGTTACATTACGAAGCGTAATAGTAAATCTATTACCTTTGTGGCAACCCGTACGTAATTTACGATCGTGGCGCTGTTGCGACACAATAAAAATACTCTCGCTATTTAAATCGCTAAAATCGATAGGCTTTTTAATCGGTACTTTTACACTAAACCACTGTGAGCACACTCCGTGACGATCTTTCATGCCGGCGTAACTTACGTCTCGCGGTGAAACACCCGCACGCTGTGCAATTAGCTTTGCAACGTATTGCGTATTTTCGCCTTTTTTAACCACCTGCAAACACACGTGTTCGCCACTACCGGTAAATTCTATACCTAAGTCTTCATCAACCATAAAGTCTTCAGCAGTGGTTTTAAAATCAGCTTTAGAAAGCGGTGCACCGTATAAATAATTTAAATCGCTCATGCGTTTTTTGTACTCGCAAGCTCTTTACTCATAATAACCACCGCATGGCTAGAAATGCCTTCCCTGCGCCCTTCAAAGCCTAGCTTTTCGGTAGTAGTGGCTTTAACGTTAATTTGGCTAAGGTCACAATTTAAATCGCTGGCTAAATTAGCACGCATAGCTTGAATGTGTGGCAGCATTTTTGGCGCTTGTGCAACAATAGTCACATCGCCATTGCCAATTACATAACCTTGCTCTTTAGCTAAGCTCACCACATGGCGAAGTAAAATACGGCTGTCGATATTTTCATACTCGCTAGCCGTATCTGGAAAGTGCTTACCAATATCACCCATTGCAAGCGAGCCTAAAATAGCATCACATAATGCATGAATAGCGACATCGCCATCTGAGTGCGCTAAAAAGCCTTGTGGATAATCAATTTTTTCACCACAAATAGTTAACGGGCCTTCGCCGCCAAATTTATGTACGTCAAAACCATGGCCAATTCGTATCATAATGCACTCTCGTTTTGTTGTTTATGTAATAAAAACCCAGCCAAATCTAAATCCTCTGGCGTGGTTATTTTAATATTATCGCTGCGCCCTGCCACAAGCTTTACCGGTTTGCCCGCCCATTCAATAGCACTGGCTTCGTCTGTAATAGTTGCCCCACTTGCTAATGCGTTTTGAAGTGCATTTTTAAGCTCGTCATATTTAAAAAATTGTGGGGTAAGTGCTTGCCATAAATCGTCTCGTGGCACAGTTTGTAGGGCATGTGTGTGGCCACGTTTTATAGTGTCTTTTACTTTGCTAGCTAAAATACCGCCTTCATCAGCACACATGCATTCATCAATTAAGCGTTCTATATCACTAATATTAACTAACGGGCGGGCAGCATCGTGCACCAACACCCATGTAGGCGGGTTAGGCGCTAAAAAAAGTAAGCTATTGAGTACTGAATCTGCACGCTCTTTACCGCCACTGGCTCGCACAATGCGCTTATCAAGCAGTGGGAGTTCGTCAAAATAGGGGTCGCTGTCGCTAAGGGCAACAACAATAGTGCGTAATTGAGATAATTGAGAAAGTTTAGCTAAGGTGTGTTCTAAAATGGTTTTACCGGCTAATTGTATATATTGCTTAGGCGCATTGTGCTGCATTCTACTGCCAACGCCCGCAGCAGGTACAATTGCTGCAATAGTCTGTTTATTTGTCATATTGTTTGCCCGGTAAAACACGAATAAATGTTTCGTCCGGTTTAATCATTCCCAATTCGTTGCGTGCACGCTCTTCAATGCCTTCCTGGCCAAGCTTTAAATCTTCAATATCTGCTTTAAGTACTTTATTACGTTTAATGAGCTTTTCGTTGGTTTCTTGATGCGACGCTACAGCACCTTTTAGCCGTGTGTAGTCTTGTAAACCATTATGACCAAACCATAATCTGTATTGTACAAACAGTGCTAAGCACAGTAAGCCAACTTGAAAAATACGCATTTAACACTCCTTATTTTAAATTCCAAATACCTTAACTTTAATACGCTAAGGGGCGCTTTAAATTGCGCCAATTAATACTACCCGCTAAAAGCATTTCGCGTAGTGATAAAACCCGTGGCATACAACGCTTCGAAAATTGCCACTGATGCCCGCAACATGCAGCGGTTAAACTCACTTTACTTGGCTTTATTAACTGAGCATTTTGCTGCTCTAGCCCATTTCCTAAAAAATCAAACCAACCAAGCTCGTTACAATGCAGCTTATTTTCGCCTAACTGATCGATACTGTCTATTCTAAGACGCACCTGATCGTAGCCATGTAATATAACGGGCACTATAAGCCCCACTTTGGCATACGTTTGATAAAAAAGTTCATTAGCTTGAACATTCACATCGGGTGGGGTCGGTTTTTGCTTTTCAAGCCACGTACCATTTTGCGCGTCCAGCGTAAAAGGCGTGTCACCATTGGCAACTAACGTTGCAGCTCGCTCAATATAATAAGGTAGGCTTTTTAACTGGCGGCGCAGTTTATCGGCATTAGGCTCTGCAACTAATCGCTGAACCTCACGCTGATAAAACGCATTACACAATTGTGCATACAACACTTTTTGTGCATCAGTTTGCCAAATTTCAACTTGCTGCTGAGCACCAAGTGACTGATTTTTAGCGACCAAAAGCTGTACTCAAAAATATTCAGGTAAATGTTTTATAACACAGTATTGAATGTTTTTTAAGCGCAGCGCACTAATTAAGCGCTTGGCTTTTCACCTAATTTTGCTTTACCTGATTCTAAAAATTGCACAACCGTATTACGCTTTTTACCAATCAGCAAACTGCCATCAGCTAAAAACATAAAGTTTTGCCAATTGCGTTTAAATACATCAAATGTTGTTTCGATAATATTATCGCGTGCCATACAAAAATAAACAGTGGTGTTAGCTTCCCAATCTAAAAACGTTAAGATTGCTTCTGGTGGTTGCGCATCACCATTTTCCCACGCATCTTGCCAATCTACTTCTTGGCTAAAGCTTTTTTCTTGGCCACACCAATCGGTGTCTTCAAAAAAATCTGGGTGATCAAACTCACGGCTTACCATGGTTGTCCAAAGTACGGCTGCGCGCTCATCTCCCATAGGCTTTATTTTTACTGCGTCTTCATCTGATACAGGTAAGTCTTTATGACGAAAAACCCATGCTTTTTTGTAATCATCTAGCGAAATATAGTTCATAGTATTGGCAAATTAGTTAACATTAAAAGTGCAAAGCCAAATTATACAAGAGATCAAAACATGACTACAGCAATAAAACCACTTTCACTCAAACCAGGCATATACCAACACTACAAAGGGCCGCAATACAAAGTTGTTCATGTTGCCACCCATAGCGAAACCGAGGAGCAGCTTGTGATTTATCAAGCACTCTATGGTGAATTTGGTATGTGGGCGCGCCCACTTAGTATGTTTTTAGAAACTGTTGAAAAAGAAGGTGAGGTCATACAGCGTTTTGCCTACCTTGGACCTGCCGTTTAACTATGGCATTATAACAAAATAACTTACTCCTCAGACCAGACAAGGGTACACCGTGCAATTTAATTCAACTGACAATTACATAGCGAGTAGCGCACTTAAACAAGCTGTAAATGCTGCCATTATGCTTGAAAAACCACTTTTAATTAAAGGCGAACCAGGCACAGGTAAAACCATGCTGGCTGAGGAGTTGGCTAAAAGCCTAGATACCACGCTTATTCAGTGGCATATAAAATCGACCACTAAAGCGCAGCAAGGTTTATACGAGTACGACGCGGTTTCGCGCCTGCGCGACAGCCAATTAGGTGACGAGCGTGTACACAATATTGGCAACTACATCGTTAAAGGTAAGCTTTGGCAGGCATTTACGTATGCAGAGCTTAACGGCAAACGCCCCGTATTATTAATTGATGAAATAGACAAAGCCGACATAGAGTTCCCAAACGACTTACTACTTGAGCTTGATAAAATGGAGTTTCATGTTTACGAAACTAACGAGCGCATTGTCGCAAAAGAGCGCCCTATTGTGATCATCACATCAAATAACGAAAAAGAATTACCGGACGCATTTTTACGCCGCTGCTTTTTTCATTACATTGATTTTCCTAGCAGCGACGAAATGCAGCAAATTATTGACGTGCACTACCCTAACGTTAGGCAAGATTTAGTACGCCAAGCACTCGAAGTGTTTTTTAACCTGCGCGAAGCTAACGGCCTTAAAAAGAAGCCATCCACCAGCGAATTACTCGACTGGCTTAAACTACTTATGGCAGAAGACATAGACGCTAAAACACTGCACGACAAAGCTAAAAAAGGCGGATTAATGCCCATGTTTGGCGCACTGCTTAAAAATGAGCAAGACATAAGCCTAATCGAAAAACTCGCCTTTATGAGCCGTCGCTAACATGTTAGTACAGTTTTTTTTCACGCTACGTAAATACCGCTTACCGGTAAGCCTACGCGAGCTACTCGATTTAATAAACGCCTTAAAAAAAGGCGTTATATTTGCCGATGTAGACGCCTTTTACCATTTAGCACGCACCATAATGGTAAAAGACGAAACGCACTTTGACCGATTCGACAAAGCCTTTAGCGACTATTTTAGTGGTATTGCTGACCTCGATTTGCTCGAGAGCTTAAAGCAACAGCACAACTTACCTGAAGACTGGCTACGTAAAGAATTCGAAAAAAACCTAAGCGATGAAGAAAAAGCCCAACTTAAAGCCATGGGCGGACTCGACGAGCTTATGAAAACCCTAAAAGAGCGTTTAGAAGAGCAGCAAAAACGCCACGCTGGCGGCAATAAATGGGTGGGCACTGGCGGTACATCACCTTTTGGTGCATACGGCTATAACCCAGAAGGCGTGCGCATAGGTCAAGACGGCAATCGTAACCGCCAAGCGGTAAAAGTGTGGGATAAACGAGAATACAAAAACCTCGACACCGACAGAGAAATTGGCTCGCGCACAATTAAACTCGCCCTTAAAAAGTTACGTAAGTTCGCCCGCACAGGCGCAAGCGACACGCTTGATTTAAACGAGACTATTCGCGCTACTGCAAAACAAGGCGGCATGCTTGATGTAAAAATGGCGCCCGAGCGCCACAATGCAGTAAAAGTATTGATGCTATTTGATATTGGCGGCTCAATGGATGACTACATCCACACCTGCGAAGAATTATTTAGCGCCGCCCACAGCGAATTTAAACACCTAGAGTTTTACTACTTTCATAACTGTTTATACGAGCACGTTTGGCAAGACAACGCGCGCCGCCATTCAAACGTGATTGACACCATGACGCTCATAAACAAGTTCACCAGCGACTATAAAGTAATATTTGTCGGCGATGCCACTATGGGACCTTACGAAATAGCCTACCCCGGCGGCTCGGTAGAACATTACAATGAAGAGCCCGGCAGTGCATGGTTACAACGTATAACAAACCACTTTGATAAAGTCGCCTGGCTCAACCCACAACCCGTTGAACACTGGCCGTACTATCAATCGATTGGCTTTATAAAAGAGTTAATGAACAACCGCATGTATGCGCTGAGCTTAGATGGGATAAGTAGAGCGATAAAAGAGCTAAGTTAGATGCGAATTAACGACAGTTCAGTTCCAGTAGCGGACCCTCAAGGCGTTTATCTGAAACTCTGTTGGGTGGCGCCTTCGACTTAACCAACCTACCTTTTGACGTAGGTCGGATAAGTGGCAAAGCCACGCCATCCGACAAAAATGATGAATTTACTAGAAACAACCCGACTTACCGCGTTAATAATAAAGTGATTTGACATGATAGAACCTACCATTTGCGATCTTAAATTTCGAAAGCTCTATAAAGATTTATTAAAGAAGAACTCACTAAATGACTTTGAAAAGACATCTTCGATAATTAAGTCAATTTACTCTCATGCTAAATTGGAAAAAATTACAGTAGGACGGTTTTTAGGTATTAAAGGATATAAAGTTACTATAGGAAAAAGAACAGCTTTTTTCCCTGTTAGTAAATCAAGAGCTCTTAAAAATAATAAACTTAATGGGTTGATATTTCTTAGAAATGAATTTTATAAAATTGGTATGGTTCTGCCAACTTTAATCTCTAATGGTGATCAAGAAATGCTTTTAAAGACATTATCTGAAAACCAAGATAACAATATAAATGAAAAAATAATTGCCGATTTTTTCAAAAGTACTTTAGGGTTACCTGAACTTTTAACAAGCACATACTCAACCAACAAACATATTTCTAAGTACATTGAAATATTAGGAGAGTCGCTAAAAGCTTACCACTTAGGATTATTTAAAGTTGCAGTAATTTCATTATTACCATGTATAGAGGGTATAATTAGGGATCTTGGCGTAAAGGCTTCATCTGTTTCTTCCAAAGAGTTAATGGAAAATCTCATCAAGCTCCAGCGCTACTATATTAAGCACTATATCTTTAATTCTTGTGATTATGTCCCTCAAGATTTCCTAGATATAAAGTTGCATGACACTTATGATGAAAGCATCCAAGTAATTGAATCTTTAAAGTGGTTTTTAGAAAAATCTTTATACCAACATACTAATACATTTAATGAATCTCATAGCCTAAATAGGCATTCAATACTGCACGCCCTAAAACCTGAAAGTAACTACGGTACAGAAAGTAATTTTTTTAGATTGATTAATATATTAAACTCATTATATTTTTGCTCAGTTTTTAGCGGTGAGAATGGAAGCTTATTTCATCCCTCTCATACAGCACAATCAGAAAAGTTGGAATCAAAATATTTACGCTATTCAAGTTTCAAACATTTAATATGATGGGGTCGCGTCTCTTTTTATGATTCATAATAAATCAAACTTGCTTAAGTGTCGTATTTACTTGAATGAGATCCATAATCTCTATAACTCCGCTATATGATTTAGCGTCTCAGGTTGACGCTGCACAAGCTTTAACAATGTTATCGCTTGCCCATTTGGTGCGCTGCGTCCTTGTTCCCAATTTTCGAGCGTTCTTGCTGGTGTAAGCTGGATGTTTCTCGAATATTTACTATTTCATCAGGGGAGATAACAAGATCGTTAATATCATTTACTGAATGAGTACCTAACGTTAGCTTTCCTTGTGAATGCGCTTTAGCGTCCACAAGTGCTGTAGTTAATTCTGAAAATAAATCACGTTTGCTCATTGCGCCACACCTCTAAAAACTCTTTTAATTGCTTTTTATGATCTGCTTTTGAACATGACTTTTCGTTTCGCTATAAATAATGAGCGCATACAACTTAAAGCACTTTACTCATAAACAAACTATACGGATCTAGCTCATAAACCCCAAATGGTTCGCACTCTTTAAAACCAAATTGAGCGTAAAGCTTTTGTGCGGGCAAAAATGCCTCAGCGGTACCGGTTTCTAAGCTTACCGTTTTGTAACAACGCAAAGTTGCTTGCTCAATAATATGGGAGAGTAACTTAGCGGCTATGCCTTGCCGTAAATAGTTGCTTGATGTGCGCATTGATTTAATTTCGCCATGCGTTGTATTTAGCGTTTTTAAAGCGCCAACACCCGCTAAATTATTATCAATCCATAAGCTATAAAAAGTTATATCGGGCTGAGTGAGTTTACTCACATCAAGTGCATGTACGCTCTCAACGGGTGAGTGTTTTAACATATCGTTATGATGCGCTTGTAGTAGTTTTATAACGTGTGGGTTTGAAAGCTCACCTATTCTAATATCCATTTATACCTCGTTTAATCCTAGAATTTAATGCTTTAGGGCTTTAATTAAAACCCTAAAGTAAGTGGCTCTATTTAGGCTGCTAGTTTCCAAACCACAAACGCAACAGCAAAGCCAACTAAGTACACTAGCCCTAACCACGTTAAACCACGTAGTAACACGCTGTGCTTTATAGCAGGCTCTGATCGTACAAGGCTAAAGTTAAGCCATGCAAAAATAGGCGTTGTAACAAATGAAAGCGTCATCGCAAACGTGAGCATGGGGCCAAGGGCTGATTTAAAAAATAAAATAACGGCCATACCAGCAAGTGCTTGCAATACAAGCCAAATATTTAAGCTGTGCTTTGATTGCTTAAAACCAAGTAGTTTATGAGATTCGTTAAGCGTACGGGCGTAGCCATCTAGCACGGTGAGTGTAGTGCCAAACATACATAAAAAGGCGATTGCTGATACAAGCGGCCTTGCCCACTCGCCTATTGTTAATGCGTACATATCAATAAGCTGCTTGGCAAACGCGACACCGCCAAGTTCTATACTACTGGTTTGCCCGTACTGCACTAATACACCTAAGCTAAAAAATACCAAGGCTAAACCAGCTGTAAGCCAGTAACCTACGTTAAAATCGAACAAGCCTTGGCTTTTAGAAACTGTTTGCTGGGCTTGTTTTTCTTTTAGCCATAAAGAACTTAATGCAGATATTTCGATAGGGGCTGGCATCCAGCCCATTAAAGCCACCATAAAGCTAAGCATGGCAAGTTCATACGGTGAAGGTCCCACATAATCAGCAGGTGCCATTGGGCCGTTACTAAATGCAATGGCAAGGGCAATCAAAGTAGCGAGCGTAAGCAGCCCCATAATGCCTTTGGCAACGTTATCTAGCGCTTTAAAGTGTCCAAGTAGCAATATAACTAAACATACCCCCAGCAGGATCCAACAAAGCAAGGTTACTTCAATAACCACGGGTAAGGCGTAATGCAGTAAGCTTGCGGTAAGCAGTAATACGCCGGCGGTATTAACAACAGCGGCAACAATGTTTAAGCCAATAAAACTGTAGAAGTAAAACGGACCTTTGCTTTTATAGCCCTCCACTAGGCTATTTTTAGTGGCGAGTGTGTATTCCATACCAAAGCGAAAAAATGGGTACTTTAAAACATTAACAACGAGGATAAGCCAAAATAATTGCCAGCCAAATATTGCCCCAGCTTGCGTAGAGGCAACTAGGTGAGATCCGCCAATAGCGGCTGTTGCCATTAGTATTCCAGGCCCAAGCGCACCTAGTCGAGACTTCCATACTGCTTTTGTTTTGTGCATTAATTTCTCAAAATATGTGTGTTGTGTGTTCTTTTTATCAGGGTCTGTTGACCTTTCAGGATTGAAATTTATTCAATCTAGGGGCGATTTAATCGCAGCGCGAGGTTTGTAACCTAGTGGGCTAAGTAAAAATCGAGTAATAAAGAGTTAATCGTCCCTAGGCAGAACCCTTTGGGCAGCGTATGTTGGGCTTTTATGCTGCGTTATCGCCTATTTATGGGGAAGAACCACACTACATAGGCTCTGCCTTGCCTAAAAGCCCAACATACAGCTGTAAATTCAACCTCGAAAGATAAACAGACCCTAACCTTTATAATTAATAAACTGCAAGAACGCATAACTTACCTAAATTACAGGCAATAAAAAAGAGCCATACGGCTCTTTTTTACAATACTTTGTGACTAAATTTTATTTAAGATCCATCTCTTGGATGATCTCGTGTGCGATTTCAGGTGTAGTGCTAACAGGCTTTTCGTGTAAGTTTGCTTTTATCTGCCCTTTTCGATGTTTTAGTGCTGCATCGAGTTTTTTAGCTGCACTTGCAATGGCAGGGTACATAACTTCGTTTTCCCCTTTTACCGATATGCGCGTGCCTTCATAATTAGTGCTAATTTCAGCTTGGATTTTATGATGTTCTTTAGACAAAATAATTTCGAGTGCAATAAGCGATGGGAAATGGCTCTCGATTTTTGAAAATTTTTCGTTGATGTGCTCTCTAATAGAGTCAGTAACTTCAACATGGTGACCAGAAAGATTAATTTTCATAGGGTATCCTTTTATTTGTTACCTCATAAATAGTATTGGGGGCTATTTAGATTAACACAAGGAAAAAAGAGAGATATTTGAGGTTTATTTGCGGTTTTTGGTGATTTAAATCATGTGTTGCGCAAAGTTTATGCAAAGCCCATAGTGCATGGGCTTTCAGACGTCTAGCTGTACTGATTAATCTGTGTACGAACAACAGTAGTCAGCAAAATCAGATACTTTTACTTTAAAGCTTACATTTGCATCAACATTAAACGATTCACCCGCGTTAAATGTTTTCCACTCGCTTGCGTCTGGTAATAAAATATCCCATTGGCCAGCTAAAAGCTCCATGCACTCTTTTTGGTTTGTATCAAAAACAAACTCACCTGGTTGCATAAAGCCTAACGTTTTCGCTTCGCCATCACCTAAAATAACGGTACGGCTCGACACTTTTCCGTCAAAATATACATTGGCTTTTTTTACTACACTTACGTTATCGAACTTTGGCATTTTTAGCTCCTGCTATTAATTTAAGATTTTTATTTATAAATTTTATCGCACTACCTTGCCTGATAGCTTACTTTCTTGCAAGGAAAGCAGCATTGATCAAGGTGAAGTTGCTTCATGTAAGGGCATAAAAAAACCCGCAACATGTGCGGGTTTTTCAATTACTTACTTTATTTAATCAAAGCGATTAAAAAAGCTCGTTTGCTTTGCTTACAATGTTTGCCACTGTAAAACCAAAGTGCTCAAACAACTCATTAGCTGGTGCTGACTCACCAAAGGTGGTCATACCTACTACTGCGCCATTTAGACCTACGTACTTGTACCAGTAGTCAGCAATACCTGCTTCTACTGCTACGCGGCGTGAAACAGATGCCGGTAATACGCTTTCTTTGTATGCTGCGCTTTGATCTTCAAAGGCATCAGTACATGGCATAGACACAACACGTACCTTTTTACCTTGGCTGCGTAGTTCGCTTGCTGAATCTTGTGCTAGTTGCACTTCAGAACCCGTTGCAATGAAAATAATCTCTGGGTTGCCGTCACAGCTAAGGATGTAACCACCCTTTTTAACGTCACTTAATTGCTGTGCGTCACGCGCTTGTTGCTCAAGACCTTGGCGAGTAAAGATTAACGATGTAGGACCGTCTTTACGCTCAATAGCTTGTTGCCATGCAATTGCCGACTCAACTTGGTCACATGGACGCCAGTTGTATAAGTTAGGCGTTAAACGCATGCTTGCAATTTGCTCTACTGGTTGGTGAGTTGGACCATCTTCACCTAAACCAATTGAATCGTGCGTGTATACAAAAATGCTTGGTTGCTTCATTAATGCAGCCATACGAACGGCATTTTTTGCATATTCAACAAACATTAAGAACGTAGCACCGTAAGGAATAAAACCTTTATGAAGCGCAATACCATTCATAATTGCCGACATACCAAACTCACGCACACCGTAATAAATGTAGTTACCGCTTGCATCATCGCGTGTTAAACCTTTAGAGCCATCCCAAATTGTTAAGTTTGAGCCAGCTAAATCGGCTGAGCCACCCATAAATTCTGGTAATAACGGACCAAACGCATTTAATGCATTTTGCGATGCTTTACGAGACGCTGGGTTTGCTGGGTTTGCTTGTAATTGCTCAATATACGCTTGAGATTTTTCAGCCCAATCGCCAGGAAGTTCGTTATTAATACGACGCTTGTATTCAGCTGCAAGCTCTGGGTATGCTTTTGCGTATGCTGCAAATTTTTCGTCCCAGCTTGATTCAAGCTGTTGACCTTTTTCTTTGCCATCCCACTGTGCGTAAATATCATCAGGAATTTCGAAAGCATCGCCAGTCCAACCTAAAAATTCGCGAGATGCTTTAATTTCATCATCACCTAGTGGAGCACCGTGACAATCATGGCTGCCTGATTTATTAGGTGAGCCGTAACCAATAATTGTTTTACAACAAATTAGTGAAGGTTTATCGGTAACGCTTTTTGCTTCTGCAATTGCAGCACTTACAGCATCGCTGTCGTGGCCATCAACACCACTAATTACATGCCAACCGTATGCTTTAAAGCGAGCTGGCGTGTCATCTGTAAACCAACCTTCTACTTCGCCATCGATTGAGATGCCGTTGTCATCCCAAAATGCAACAAGTTTACCCAGACCTAATGTGCCTGCAAGTGAACCTGATTCATGAGAAATACCTTCCATAAGGCAGCCATCGCCCATAAATGCATAGGTAAAGTGATCAACAATATCGTGACCTTCACGGTTAAACTGTGCAGCTAGCGCTTTTTCAGCAATTGCCATACCTACGGCATTTGTGATCCCTTGACCTAATGGACCCGTAGTAGTTTCGATTCCTGGTGCATAGCCATATTCAGGGTGACCTGGTGTTTTAGAATGCATTTGACGGAAGTTTTTAATTTCGTCCAGTGGTAAGTCGTAACCACTTAGGTGCAATAGAGAATAGATAAGCATTGAACCGTGGCCGTTTGAAAGAATAAATCTGTCACGGTCAGCCCACTCTGGATTCGTTGGGTTATGTTTTAGATAATCGCGCCATAATACTTCTGCGATATCAGCCATGCCCATAGGGGCTCCAGGGTGACCAGATTTGGCCTTTTGTACTGCGTCCATTGACAAGACGCGAATAGCATTTGCAAGTTCTTTGCGAGATGGCATGAATTCTCCTACCTTTATGTGTATTTGCGCGGGTATTTATGTGTTTGTTTATGCACCCAAGTAACTTGGGTTCGTTTATACCGACCATTCTTACTTATTGTGGGGGCTGTGTGCAATTAAAAACCCTATAAAAGTGAGGCATTATGAATATTTTTTAAGACCAAAAAGTTATTAGTAATTTTATTTAGACGTCTAGGCGTAAAAACACTATGCAAGGTGTTTTGTTTTCGATAAAATACGCCCCTTAATTTTTTAGCGCTAATACCGACGTTTGTGAAGCGCAATATTTGTGAGCAGAATTACAATGGCAAAACATTTATTTACTTCTGAATCAGTTTCTGAAGGTCATCCGGATAAAATCGCCGATCAAATCTCTGATGCGGTACTTGATGCTATCCTAGAGCAAGACTCTCATGCCCGTGTTGCATGCGAAACTTACGTAAAAACCGGTATGGTTATGGTTGGTGGTGAAATCACTACTAGCGCATGGGTTGATATCGAAGAAATTACACGTAAAACAATTCGTGACATTGGCTACACAAATTCAGACATGGGCTTTGATGCCGATTCATGTGCAATTTTAAACACTATTGGTAAACAGTCTCCAGACATTAACCAAGGTGTTGACCGTACTAGCCCAGAAGAGCAAGGCGCTGGCGACCAAGGCTTAATGTTTGGTTACGCATGTAACGAAACAGAAGTACTAATGCCTGCTCCAATTACTTACTCACACCGTTTAGTACAGCGCCAAGCTGAGGTTCGTAAAAGCGGCGAGCTTAACTGGTTACGTCCAGATGCAAAATCTCAAGTTACTTTTGCATACGAAAATGGCAAACCTGTAGGTATTGATGCTGTTGTACTTTCTACTCAGCACAGCGAAGACATTTCGCAAAAAGATTTAGTAGAAGCGGTAATGGAAACTATCATCAAGCCGGTACTTCCTGCAGAACTTATCACAAGTGCAACTAAGTTTTTCATTAACCCAACAGGTCGCTTTGTTATTGGCGGACCAATGGGTGACTGTGGTTTAACTGGTCGTAAAATCATTGTAGATACATACGGTGGTATGGCTCGTCACGGTGGTGGGGCTTTCTCTGGTAAAGATCCATCAAAAGTTGACCGTTCAGCAGCATACGCTGCACGTTACGTTGCTAAAAACATTGTTGCTGCTGGTCTTGCTGACAAGTGTGAGCTACAAGTTTCTTACGCAATTGGTGTTGCAGAGCCTACTTCTATCAGCGTTGAAACGTTTGGTACAAGCAAGCTAGAAGAAAGCCGTTTAATCGAGCTTATTCGTGAACATTTTGACCTGCGCCCTTACGGCTTAATTCAAATGCTTGATTTAGAGCGCCCTATCTACCTTCCTACAGCGGCTTACGGCCACTTTGGTCGTGACGAATTCCCTTGGGAACGTACAGATAAAGCAGACGCACTTCGCGCAGCTGCCGGCCTTTAAGCCAAAATTGTTGTAGTAAATTAAAAACGGCCCTTTTAAGGGCCGTTTTTGCATCTAAAACTTATTCGCTATATTGTTTGTAGCGCGTCTACAAAATAACTATTAAATCGACCTCGAATTCTTTTGTACTTTAGGTATATACTCATTTCATTATAAAAGCTTTAGGGACAGTTAAATGGCCGATAACTTTCGCGTTATATTTGCAGGACTTGCCGATAACGTTGACATAAAAACAGCATGTACAAATTTAGCTGCAAAATTAAAAACGTCAGATGAAAAAGTAGCTCTTTTTTTTAAAGGTAAGCCACTGTTTGCACCAAGCGATAAAGACAAAGCGTTAAAACAGGCTAAGTTACTAGCAGGCTTAGGCATTAAAAGTAAGCTTCAAGCTGTTTCAAACATCATTCAAAATGGCTCAAACCCTGCTGCAAATAACAATCAACGTGATGAACGTATTTTTGATGCACTCGATTACATCACTAGCAGCTTAATTCGCCTTGAAGAAAAGTTAGACGAGTTAGAGCAACGCCTTCCTGAAGCTCAATTAAAAACACCAGACGAAAGTATTGACGAATGGCAAGGTGACGATCTAATGCTAGATGATGATTTAGCGCCTCCTAAAAAACGCAGTAACTTACTTTTATATTCATTGATTGCAACTGCCACCATTTTGCTAGTCGTACTGGCTGTTTTTTTAATTTTTCCCGATTTATTCTCTTTTTAAGAATGGCTAATTAATTTAATGAGCAATAAACGTGCAAAAATAAGAGCAGAAATTCGTAACACCCGTAAAAACTTGTCAAATAATCAGCAAATAATTGCTGCGCAATCGCTAAAAATGAATTTTATTCAACATTTAAAAAGCGAAAAAACAACGAATTCAAAGCATATTGCCATTTACTTAAGTAACGATGGGGAGCTAGACACTTCATTGTTAATTAAAGAATTATGGAGTTTAAACCATACCGTTTACCTACCTATAATACACCCATTCAATGGCGCTAATTTACTATTTCAGCGCTATGAGAAAAACTCACCCATGAGAGCAAATCGCTATGGTATCTTGGAGCCTAAGCTGAACTGCTCTCAAATATGCCCATTACCAGTGCTTGATTACCTCCTTATGCCATTAGTTGCATTTGATAAACAAGGTAATCGCCTAGGAATGGGAGGTGGGTTTTACGACCGGACATTGGCGCGTTTACACGAACAAAATTGGCAAAAACCACAACTAATTGGCCTTGCACATGAATGCCAAAAAGTTGAGGCCCTACCAATCGAGTCGTGGGATGTACCACTTAAAACCATTATCACCCCAGATAAAACATACTGTTGGTAACAATTAAATTTGATTACTAACCGCATATTTCTGACATACATGAGCACAAAGCAATGACACAAGACGAATTAAAAAAAGCAGCTGCTTGGGCAGCACTCGAGTTTGTAAAAGAAAACACTATTGTAGGTGTGGGTACAGGCTCTACTGTTAATCACTTTATTGATGCCCTTGGCTCAGTAAAGGACACTATTGTAGGCGCTGTATCAAGTTCAGAAGCCTCAACCGCGCGCCTACAAGCGTTAGGTATTGAAGTATTTGAGCTTAATAACGTTGCTGCTTTAGATGTATACGTTGACGGTGCTGACGAAATAAACGCCCAAAACGAAATGATTAAAGGTGGCGGTGCAGCCCTCACTCGCGAAAAAATAGTAGCCGCTGTAGCTAAACAATTTGTGTGTATTGTAGATGACACAAAATTAGTAAAAACATTAGGCGACTTCCCGCTTCCGGTAGAAGTTATTCCAATGGCTCGCAGCTACGTTGCACGAGAATTATTAAAGCTTGGTGGTGACCCGGTTTATCGCCAAGGCGTAGTTACCGATAACGGTAACGTTATATTAGATGTATTTAACTTAAAAATTACCAATGCTAAACAACTTGAAGCACAAATAAATTCAATTGTTGGCGTAGTTACCAACGGCCTATTTGCTATGCGTGGTGCTGATAAAGTGATTATCGGTACTAAAAATGGGCCACAAATTAAATAGGATGAGGTTATGAGTAAGGTATCGTTAGCAAAAGACAAAATTAAAATTCTCTTGCTTGAAGGTGTTCACCAAAGCGCTGTTGAAACGCTAAAACGTAACGGTTACAGCAATATCGACTACGTTAAAACATCCTTACCTGAGGACGAATTAAAAGAGCGCATTAAAGATGTTCACTTTGTAGGACTTCGTTCTCGTACTCATATTAACCAAGCCGTATTAGACTCAGCTGACAAGCTAGTTGCTGTTGGGTGTTTTTGTATTGGTACAAACCAAGTTGATTTAGATGCAGCACGCGAACGCGGTATTGCTGTATTTAACGCACCATTTTCTAATACTCGTTCAGTTGCTGAACTTGTACTTGGTGAAATCCTACTTTTATTACGCGGTATTCCAGAGCGTAATGCAGCGGCTCATCGTGGTGGCTGGTTAAAAACAGCAAATGGTTCGTTTGAAGCACGTGGTAAAACATTAGGTATTATTGGCTACGGTCACATTGGTACTCAGCTAGGCATTATGGCTGAAAACATCGGTATGAACGTTGAATATTACGATATCGAAGATAAGTTATCACTCGGTAATGCAAAACAAGTTCACAACCTAACTCAGCTGTTACAACGCTCTGATATTATTAGCTTACACGTACCAGAAACACCGCAAACTAAAAATCTTATTGGTAGCGCAGAACTTGCTGTTATGAAGCAGGGATCTATTTTGATCAACGCTTCACGCGGAACTGTTGTTGATATTGATGCACTTGCAGAAGCACTAACAGAGAAAAAACTAAGTGGTGCAGCAATCGATGTGTTCCCTACTGAGCCAAAATCTAACGATGAAGAATTTGTATCGCCACTGCGCCAATTCGACAATGTTATTTTAACGCCGCACATTGGTGGTTCTACACAAGAAGCGCAAGAAAACATTGGTATTGAAGTAGCGGGTAAACTGGCTAAATACTCAGATAATGGCTCAACTATTACTGCCGTTAACTTCCCTGAAGTATCGCTGCCTGAGCTTGCTAATCGTAGCCGTTTATTACACGTGCACCACAACCGCCCTGGTGTACTAACGCAAATTAACCAAGCGTTTGCACAGCACGGTATTAACATTGCTGCGCAATACCTACAAACAGACGCATCTATTGGTTATGTAGTTATTGATGTAGATACAGATCAATCTGAAGTAGCACTTAAAGAACTAAGCGCTGTTGAGGGTACAATTAGAGCACGTATTTTACATTAATAAGTACTTTTGATATTAAGAAGGGTCCTTATGGACCCTTTTTTGTATTTAGATTACATATACTTTCTTAAGTATTTTTTGAATACAGGATCTGTTGCAGCCAACTCTTTTTGCTCAGCCAATATCTCTTTTAAAATAGCGCCTGATGTAAGCGGGTTTGCAAGTACCACTCTAAATACAACTGTAGGTTGATTGTCGTATTTAGAAGGCGTTAAACGAGTACGTGATACAAATGAGCGACCAGACTCTCGCTGACGTTTTTGCATACTGGCAGTAAAACGGTTCAGTGAAGCAAAAATATCTAACCGAGTTGCTGCATCAGCATCGGCTATTGCTTGTTTAATTTGCTTAGGTACATAACGATACGTTAATAAGCACAACTCAGGCTCCGAAATAAGCTCAAAGTCTTCATCAGCCTTAATTAAATCAGCAAAGTAATGTGCTTTTTTGATGCTTCGATCAATCAGCATTTCGTAACCTTTGCGACCAATAACACGTAAGCAAGCGTGTACTAACATTGCCATACCAGGTCGGCTGCCTTCAAGCGTGTGGCTACCTAAGTCTTTTGAACCTTTACGTAATATGTACTCAGCGTGATGCTCTATTGCATCAGTTGCAGCGGGATCTTTAAATAAAACTAAGCCCGCTCCCATTGGTACATACATTTGTTTATGTGCATCGATGGTAATTGAATCTGCTCGCTCAATCCCTTTTAATAAAGGGCGATGCGTGTTCGATAAAAGGGTTGCTCCTCCCCATGCAGCATCTACATGAAAATGGCAGTTAATGTCTTGTGCTAAGTCGGCCATTTCATCAAGTGGGTCAATATTACCGGTTTCGGTTGTACCCGCTACCCCAATAATCGCCATTACTTTAATGCCTTGCGATTCAAGCTCACGTGCTTTTTCGCGCATAGCTCCTACATCAACTTTATTATTTTCGCAGGTTTTAATACCAATTAAGTTATCGCGGCCAATACCGAGTAAATCAACCGATTTACCTAACGAGTAATGTCCGCGTTCTGATATTAATACTGCTAAACCTTTATAGCCGTAATGCAGCATACCGGCAATTAGGCCTTGTGCGCCGATACCTCTAAAATCGCCATCGGGTTTTAATAAGCGGTTTCGAGCAATCCAAAGCGCAGTAATATTAGCAACCGTTCCACCAGAGCAAAATGCACCTAGTGAGGTTTTAGCACTGTGCATCCATTTAGAATAAAATGAATCTTCTTGCCCATAAGCTAAATGATGCATCATTCCAAGCACTTGACGTTCAAGAGGCGTAAACGCTTTAGACGTTTCTATTTTTACTAGATTTTGATTTAGCCCTACCATCAATTTTGACAGCGGTAATAAAAAATGCGGCAAGGCAGAGGTCATGTGACCAATAAAGCTAGGCGCAGCTGTATGCACAGAATGTGCAACAAGTTGCTCCATTATGTCTTGGGCATAAGCAGATACAAACGTTGGATCCTCTGGGATCACTGCCGACTGAAAATCTTTTTCGATTTCATGTAATGGTTTTTCAATTGCCGCTATATTTTCGTTTAGAAAACCTGCTAAATTACTCGAAATTTCAAGCTCGATTTTGCTTAAAGTTGAGTCTGGCGCTTCAGGTACAGTAAATATACGCTTAAGGCTTTCTTTAGAGGCGACGGCACAACGCTTTTGATCCATCTCAATACCTAGTGTGTGTAGCTAAAACACGCGCTTACCCATCAAAAACGCCTAATTATTAGGACATTTAGAGCAATCGTGTTTCTTTAAAAATTGCGCTAACTTTACTGCAATATAACTAAAATGTCTCGTTTAAACCTATAAAAGCAATCAAAGCGATGACAAAAAAATGATAATTTAATTAAAACTCTACCAAACCTAATTATTTATTGGGCATTTACTTATTTTGGGTATAATAAATTTGATAACAAAAAAGGGACACATATGCCAGAAGGAAGAGTCAAAGTTAGTTGGATAGTGGCAGGCTTTAGCTTATTTTTAATAAGCTTGCTTACCTATGTTTACTACACTTACCAAACCACGCGTGCTGAAATAATGCAGTCGGTTGATAATCGCTTACTTAATGCCGCCACCAGCGTTAAACATATTCTAGGTGAAAATTACTTAAGTGCGGTTAATCAAGGCGACAACATAAGTTTTTCTTACTATCAAAATAAGAGTAAACAGCTCTCTGAGTTTGCTCAAGCACTTGATATTGCTTATGTGTATTCAATGATTTTAAAAGACGGAAAGGTTCTTTTTAGCTCATCAAGCTACACGCAAGACGATCAGAATAATGGCAAAGTCACTCAATTTTTAGATCTCTACCCTGAAGCTACCGATGCAAATATAAGTGCTTTTTACTCAACCGAGCCTGTATTTGAAATATCGAGCGATCAGTGGGGCCACTTTAAAACTATTTTTATTCCTTACGTTGACCCTATTAACGGCAATACCTATTTAACGGGTGCCGATATAACTATTTACAATTTAAACGAGAAACTTAAAGAAAGCGTATCAAAAGCAGCTGCCATGGCGAGCTTCTTCTTTTTTATCGCGATACTAGTTGCCGCCATATATATTTATTTACTAAAGCGCTCTTTAGCAACTGACTCAAGTACTGGTTTTTCAAATCATATTGCTCTTGAGTACTTTATTAAAAAAAGTAATGCTCATCACATGCAGTTAGCCGTTATTTGGGTTAATGAAATAGAAGATATAAACAGTTTCTACGGCACTGAAGTGGGTGATAAAGTAATGAAAAACTTACTTATTCACTTTAAACTCAGAAGCTCTGCGCATTGCCATATATACAGACTAGCAACCAACAAAATAGTATTACTCGCGCCTAAAGAAATGAGCAATGACGAATTTACCGATCTCGTAAAAACATATAACTTTAATACCCCAGTGTTAACTGACCCTTTTATTTATATAACTCTATGTGCAGGTATTGCCAGTGGCAATAAATCGCTACTACTTGAAAACGCTCATATAGCGGCGCTGCAAGCTAAACAAGGCAGGCATAGCGTAGTTAACTACTCAAAAGCGCTACACGATGTAAAAACGCAATATCAATACAATGTTGAAATGGCTAAAGAGGTGCGTGAAGCGTTTGATAACAACCGTATAGTGCCTTACTTTCAACCCATTATTGATACAAATACCAACAAGGTCGTTCAATACGAATGTTTAGCTCGAATGGTAACGGCGCAAGGGGAAGTGTTGAAACCTGATGCATTTTTAAATGTTGTTACTCGCTCAAGAATGGACGGAATACTTACCCGTACTATATTTTCACAATGTGTTAGTCGCTTTAGAAAAACCGATATTTGCTGGAGTTTAAATATAACAGCACAAGATATGCTCGACCCTAATTTAAGTGAGTTTATTGCGGACGAACTTAAGCGCTACCCGCATCCTGGTAATATCACACTAGAGCTTTTAGAAACCCAAGCTATTGCCAACTTTTCTGAGGTGAAAGCATTTATTGGAATGGTTAAAACGAAAGGCGTTAAGGTTATTATTGATGACTTTGGTAGTGGTTATTCAAATATATCAAACGTACTTAAGCTGGAAGTAGATGGTATTAAGCTAGATGGCGCACTAATAAAGCAAATAGTGAATGACAAAGATATCTATTTATTTATTGAACATATAGCCAGTTTTGCTAATCAACTTGGTTTGCAATTAATGGCAGAGTCGGTAGAAAATGCAACCATAGTAACCGCACTTAAAAAGGCGAATGTGACACTAATGCAAGGCAACTACTTTGCCCACCCAGTGTCACATGTTAGTACGGTTATAGAAGAATAATTAGCATTTTAACTTACTTTAGCGAGGTAAGTTAATAACGAGTCGGTGGCTTTGCTGGCCACTGGCCCAGTATTTACGTTCAAAAGGCGTAATTGCATCGTCTGACTCATAAAGCGTTACATCGCAAGGGTTGCCTGTTAATTCAAGCGCCCGAGCAAACTCCTTAACGTAAATATCCCAATTGCTGCGCACTTCTAATTTTCCACCTAACTTAACGATAAATGGAAAAATAGCCGCGCCATGCCAGCGTCTACGAATATGCTTAGATTTAGGCCACGGGTTTGGATACAACAAATAATGGTGCGTAGGTTGCCAATTAGCAGCAACCGCTAAACGCCAAAAGTCATTTAAGTCTGCTTGCACTAAGATGTACTGACCACTGTCGGTTTGCTTATATTCAACATCGTGCTTATCTAATCGGTGCGACGATTTATCAATACCAATTATAAGTGCATCTGGGTGGCGCTTAGCTAAGTTAGCTGAGCTTTCACCTACGCCACAACACGAGTCTAAAATAAGCGAGCCACTAAAGGCTTGTACTTTAGCATTAACCTCGTCAAATGCGGCTTGGGTATGCGCTGCAATTGGCTTTTTAAATTCAGCATCTAAGTGCTTATTTACTATTTCATCAAGCTTTTCGTGAATACCCGCTTGATTAGATACAATACTACGTGAATTTGCATCACTCATTAGTGTCTTAGCCCCACACCTTTTTTGATCAATGTAAGCGCTAATGTAAATAACGCTGTTATAAATACTAAAATAACCCCAAGAGCCACGCTCAAATCAACATCCGACACACCTAAAAAGCCATAACGAAATGCGTTAACCATATAAATTATAGGGTTGATTTGTGATACATTCTGCCAAAATTCAGGCAGCAACGTAATTGAATAAAATACACCGCCTAAGTAAGTTAGTGGCGTTAGTATGAAGGTGGGGATAATGCTTATATCGTCAAAGCTGTTTGCGTAAATTGCATTAATTAAGCCACCTAAAGCAAACACGGCTGAGGTTAAAATAACCGTTGCCATAATTACAAAAATATTATGAATTTGAATATCAACAAATAATAACGATACACAGGTAACTATAAAGCCCACCATAATACCGCGCGTCATGCCGCCGCCCATATAACCTAGAACAATGATGTAGTTAGGTACAGGTGCAACTAAAAGCTCTTCAATGCTTTTTTGAAACTTTGTTGAGTAAAAACTAGAGGCTACGTTGGAATAAGAGTTAGTAATAACCGACATCATTATAAGGCCAGGTACAATAAACTCCATATAACTAAAGCCGCCCATGTCGCCAATGCGTGAACCAATTAAGTTACCAAAAATAACAAAATATAAGCTCATCGTAATTGCTGGCGGTACTAAAGTTTGCACCCAAATACGTAAAAAACGAATGCACTCTTTAATCCACAAACTCTTTAAGGCTACGCCATATTTAAACATTTATTCGCCCCGCCCTTGCTCTAATAATCCTACAAATAACTCTTCTAGTCTGTTTGCTTTATTTCGCATACTCAATACAGTATTACCTTGAGTTGTTAATGCACTAAAAACCGCATTTAAGCCTTGAGACTTAGCGACTTCCACTTCAACAGTATGATCGTCCGTCATGGTAAATTTATAGCCTTCAAGCGTGACAGGGTTTGCTGGCATTTTTAAATCTAAAATAAAGGTTTCTTTATCAAGCTTTGCAAGCAATGCTTTAATGGTCGTATTTTCAACAATTCGGCCATTATCGATTATGGCGATGTTTTTACACAGTAACTCTGCTTCTTCAAGGTAGTGTGTAGTTAAAATAATAGTTACGCCTTGCTCATTTATTTGGCGTAAAAAATCCCACATTGAACGACGAAGTTCTATGTCTACCCCCGCTGTTGGCTCATCAAGTATAAGCAACTTAGGTTCGTGCATAAGGGCACGCGCAATCATTAATCGGCGTTTCATACCGCCTGAAAGCGTACGTGCTTGTTTGTCTTTTTTCTCAAGTAAGCCAAGCTGCGCTAAGTACTTATCAGCACGTTTATGGGCTTCGCCACGTGGCACACCATAATAACCGGCTTGGTTAACAAGTATTTGGCTAAGTGTTTCAAACTGACTAAAGTTAAACTCTTGCGGCACTAAGCCTAAATGCGCTTTTGCAGCTTCTAAGTCAGTATCAATATTACAACCGAATACTTCTACTTTGCCTTTTGTTTTATTAACAAGTGACGAAATAACACCAATGGTGGTTGATTTACCTGCTCCGTTTGGACCAAGTAAAGCAAAAAAGTCGCCCTCTTTAACTTGCAAATCAACGCCTTTAATAGCCTCAACACCATTTTTATAAACCTTGGTAAGGCCTTCTATATTTAAAGCAATATTTTGCTTATTCATTACTTACCCTCACCATAACCCCAACGTTTTGTTAGGTTATGTTCAATATTTAAATGATCTAAAATTCTCGCCACCATAAAATCAACTAAGTCTTCAATACTTTGTGGCTTATGATAAAAGCCAGGCGCTGCTGGCATTATGGTCACACCTAAACGAGATAACTTAAGCATGTTTTCTAAATGAATTTCGTTAAACGGTGTTTCGCGCGGCACTAAAATTAACTGTCCGCGTTCTTTAATTACCACATCAGCGGCGCGCTCTAATAAGTTATCTGACGCCCCTACTGCAATTGCAGAAACCGATCCTGCACTACACGGGCATACCACCATTTTTTTAGGTGCAGCAGAGCCCGAAGCCACAGGGCTAAACCAGTTATCTTTACCGTATACTTTTAACTGCCCAGATTTAGCATTAAACAGCGTACTTAACTGCTCAGTGGCTTTATCTTCATTACCAGAGAGCTTAATATTTGATTCTGTATCAAGCACCACTCGTGCTGCACTTGAGATAAGTACGTAAACTTGAAATTGCTGTTCAAGCAACACTTCAAGTAACCTTAAACCATAAGGCGCACCTGATGCACCGCTAAAAGCGAGCGTAATTCTATCTTTAAATTGCACATTATTCTCCGCTATATTTATCAGCTAAACCATCAACAAGGTGTTGATGAAGGCCATTAAAACCGCCATTGCTCATAATTAAAATATGCTGATTAGGCTCAATATTTTCAAGCACCGTATCAATAATTGTTTGCGTGCTGCTAAAGCACTGCATGCCTGCTTTATCTGCTTGCTCTTTTAGCGACCAATTTAGATTCTCTGGTTCAAAAAGTAGTACGTCGTCAGCATCACGCAGTGAATCTAATAATGTATATTGGTGCACGCCCATTTTCATAGTGTTTGAGCGCGGCTCTAAAATAGCGATAATTTTTTCATCACCTACTTTTGCGCGCAGTCCTGCAAGCGTAGTTTTAATTGCTGTTGGGTGATGCGCAAAATCGTCATACACCTTAATATTATTAATATCAGCCTTTAGCTCCATACGCCTTTTAGGGCTAATAAATTCTCCTAAGGCATCAATACTATGATCAACAGCTATACCCACATGACGCGCTGCTGCGATAGTCATAATTGCATTTTTAACGTTATGCTCGCCTATTGCTTGCCAGCAAACAGTGCCCTGCTTTTCGTTATTTAAAAGTACATTAAACTCACTACCATCAGCTTTTATTAATTCATAGCTCCAATCATCGCCTAGCGTTTCGCTTTCGCTCCAAAGCCCTTGTGCTATTACGTCATTAAGCGCTACGTCTTGCTTAGGCCAAATTACCTTGCCGCTTTGAGGTAATGTACGCATTAAGTGATGAAATTGTTTTTTTATTGCGTTCAAATCTTCGAAAATATCAGCGTGATCGAATTCAAGATTATTTAAAATAAGTGTACGTGGAAGGTAATGGACAAACTTACTGCGCTTATCAAAAAAAGCAGTGTCGTATTCATCGGCTTCAATAACAAAAAATGGCGTTTCACCCACTTTTGCCGATACACCAAAATTTTGGACTATGCCGCCAATTAAAAACCCTGGTTTTAAACCTGCATACTCTAAAACCCACGCAAGCATACTTGCTGTGGTTGTTTTTCCATGCGTACCCGCTACAGCAAGTACCCACGATTTTTGTAATAAATTATGTTTAAGCCATTCAGGGCCTGAGGTGTAAGGCAGACCTTTATCAAGCACATATTCAACACACGGGTTACCACGGCTCATTGCATTACCGATAACTACCATATCTGGTTTTGGCTCTAATTGAGATACGTCGTAGCCTTGAGTCAGTTCAATGCCAAGCTCTTCAAGTTGCGTACTCATTGGTGGGTAAACGTTTTGATCAGAACCCGTTACTTTATGACCTAATGATTTAGCAATGGCTGCAATACCACCCATAAACGTGCCACAAATGCCCAAAATATGTATATGCATATACTTTCCTTAAATCGTATGCTCACTTTACAGCTATGCAAAGTTTAATGGCGCTATAATGCCAAAATTCGTGCTTAGTTACTATGTACGTCTGCACAATTCACTCGTGCCAAAAACACGTTAATTAGTTTTTTAAACGCTAAAAATCAAAAAATAGGCACGTTCACCTACCCTGTATTGCTTTTAATCAATTATTATCAATGTTATAAACCAGCTTGCTGTATAACTTTAAAACTTAAAAAGGACTTAATATGAAAAAACTATTCTTTATAGCCTGTATTTTACTTAGTCAAAAAAGCTTTGCTTTGGAATTTGCTAAGTACCCAATAGAACTAAGTTCGGGCGAAGGCGTTAATGTTGTTATTGCCCCAACAACAGATAAAAAACAAGCTTTAGTAAAAGTAACAGGCATAAACCATGATATTGATGGCATTGTATTTTTAACCGATTTAAAACCTCATGGTAGTAATAAAGCTTACAAATATACTTACGATGGTACACAAAGAAGTTTAGTAAGTGTTGAGGAAGGCTACCGCTGTTGCTCTTACAATCTTTATATTCCAGACACTCGTGATGGAATTTACTTATCAAAAAAAGAAGAGTCAAACCCTGCCATTGTTGAAGACTTAAAAGCGCAATACGATCAACAATTAAATAAAGGTACTCAAGCTAAACTAGCGGAGTTTAATCGTGAAAAGCATTTAGGGTATCAACAAAAAAATATAGCTGCCGCTAATAGCGAAATAGATAAGCAATGCGGATTAAAAATAAATACCAATGTTGATTGGGAAAGCATTGATGATGAAAACCTAAAAGAATATCCAGTGGGTTCATTTTGTGCACAAGTTGCAAACGAAATGGCATACATGTGCGAAAAAGACCAAAGTTTTAAAAACGACATAGCTCAGTTCAATGCTATCGAATGTAAATTTACTAATGAGCTAAAACTACGTAAAAATGGTAATACACTTATATTTAAAACAGCGCCAAAAGCCGCTAACCAACGCCGCTTTATTGAAGCTTATTTATTAAATTTATAAGCTGAGTTTAAAACCAAAAAAGCACCTAAAGGTGCTTTTTTTGGTTTTACTAATTAAGTTTGTTTATAGCGTTAAAAATACAATCAAACCGACACCGAGTAATAAACGATATATTACAAATGGCAACATACCCATTCGCTCTATTACTTTTAAAAACATAAATATACATGCATAAGCCGATAAGAACGATAGCACCACACCAAGCAATAATGTATTCCAATCAACTACATGGTCACCCAGTGCAAGCTCTGCAATATAATAAAGCCCCATCATAGAAATAATCGGAATCGCTAGTAAAAACGAAAAACGCGCTGCGCTTTGCTTATTCATACCCAACATTAAACCAGCGGTCATCGTGATACCTGATCGAGAAGTACCCGGGATCATTGCAACAGCTTGTGCGAAACCAATGATAAGTGCCGTTTTCCAATTGAGCTGATAAATAGTTTTAATTTGTTTCCCTTTTGCATCTGCGTACCAAAGCAACAAACCAAATACAATGGTGGTAGTAGCAATTACCCAAGCGCTTCGCAAATATAACTCAATAAAGTCTTTTAAAAGTAAACCTAAAATAGCGGCAGGCACTGTACCTAGTATAATCCACCAGCCTAATTTACTGTCATCGGTAGTGCCTTGCTTACCAAAAGATTTAAACCATTCGCTTAGTATATCTACTACTTCTTTACGAAAATAAATAACAACGGCTATTAAAGTACCAACATGTACTGCTACGTCAAACGCAAGCCCTTGATCTTCCCAACCTAAAATTTGCGATGGGAGAATTAAATGCGCAGAACTCGATATTGGTAAAAACTCAGTAAATCCCTGTATGAGGGCTAAAATAATTATTTCGATAATACTCATAGGTTAGAAAACTCCACCTTCCATAGCTTTTGTTGAGGGTTATTATATTCATTCCATAACTGCGCAATCGTTTGCTTAGCTACAGGATGATAAAAATCTGGGGCAACCTCACTCAGAGGTTGTAATACAAATGCATTTTTAGTTATTTCATCACGTGGTAATTGCGCTGGGGAATCGCAAGTTACATCATCATAAAACAGTAAATCTAAATCGAGCGTTCGTGGACTAAATTTTTTATCGTTCGCTGTACGCCCATTATCACGCTCTATTTCTTTTAATAAAGCGCATACATCAGCAAGCGACATATCAGTTGTAGCGCCAACTACTGAATTATAAAAATTATTGCCAGCAAACCCAACTGCTTCACTTTCAAAAACAGACGAGTGCACAATGTGCTCAAAGTGCTGCTTAAGTGCAATTAATGCACATTGTATATAATGCGCTTTATTTATATTTGACCCTAGGCTGATATAAATTTGAGCCATTTAGTCAGTTGCCTTAACACGTGTAATTTCAACACCTACAGTTTGTGCTTGTGCTACTGCTGCAGGTTTACTTACTCTTATAGTAACTTGTGGCGTATTAAACTCGCTTAAAATAATCTCAGCCAACTGCTCAACCAAAGTCTCTAGCAACTCAACAGGTTTTGCAGTGCAGTGCTTAATAACGCGTTCGCTTACTTTTGAGTAATCCAGTGCTAAATTAATATCGTCATTTTCGGCTGCAGGCTTAATATCACTAAGCATTTCAATATCAAAATAAAGGCTCTGTTTACTTTCTTTTTCAAAGTCGTACACTCCAATAATAGTGTCGACGTGCAATTGAGATATAAAAACCTTATCCATTGATACTCCAAATAACAACAAACGACTAAGCAACTATACAAAGCATCAATAAAATTAATACTGTATATGGTTTAGCCAGTGTTTAAATATGTGAAAATAACTTCTACAATAGCAAAATAACCAAACTAGCTATTAAATAGCCTGTTAATAATTTTCACGATAAATTTTGCTGCCAATAATAGCTTAAAAGTACTATCAATTGGTATAGTAATTAAAAAATAAGGAAGCGTGTGTTAGCCACTTTAATGTTTGTTTTAGCTTATTTACTTGGGTCGATTTCGTCGGCTATTTTAGTGTCGCGGTTGTTCAAACTCCCTGACCCTCGTAATAGTGGTTCTAACAACCCAGGGGCTACAAATGTTTATAGATTAGGCGGAGCATTTCCGGCTTGCTTGGTTTTAGTGTTTGATATTTTAAAAGGCACTATTCCGGTATGGGGGGCTTATTTTTTAGAAGTTGAACCTTTAGAGCTTGGTTTAGTCGCAGTAGCTGCTTGTTTAGGCCATATGTACCCACTGTTTTTTAGCTTCAAAGGCGGTAAAGCCGTAGCAACGGCATTTGGCTCATTATTACCTATTGGCTTATCATTGGCTGGTTTACTTGTGTGCACTTGGTTAGTTATAGTGGCAATAACACGCTATTCATCACTGGCAGCGCTTGTAGCTGTATCTTTAGCGCCCTTATATACATGGCTAATAAAACCACTTTATACTCTTCCCGTTACTTTTATCACGTTGTTAATTATATTTCGTCACCGTACTAATATTATTCGATTATTTAGCGGGGAAGAACCAAAAGTGGGTGCTAAAAAAGCACCCACCGATGAAAACAAAAATATCTAAAATATGAGTCATTAAATCGGCTCAAGGCTATCTATAGGCCAACGAGGTTTTGTTTTCATATCAAGACTTGCAAACTGACCTGCTTTTAATCGTTGCATTCCTGCATAAGCAATCATTGCACCGTTGTCGGTACAAAATTCAGTACGCGGATAAAAAACTTCGCCTTTCATACCTTTCATTACGCGTTCAAGCTGCAGTCGAAGCTGTGTATTTGCACTTACGCCACCGGCGATTACTAAACGCTTAATACCTGTTTGTTTAAGCGCTCGCTTGCACTTAATAACCAGCGTATCAATAACCGCTGTTTGAAATGCATGCGCTATATCAGCTTTAGTTTGATCGTCGTCGTCATTTTCACGAATAGTGATTGATGCTGCAGTTTTTAAACCACTAAAACTAAAATCAAGACCTGGTTTGTCAGTCATCGGGCGAGGAAAAATAAAGCGCTTCGCAACGCCTTGTTCAGCCATTTTAGCTAAGCGCGGACCTCCAGGGTAGTCAAGACCAAGTAACTTAGCCGTTTTATCAAAGGCTTCGCCTGCGGCATCATCAACTGACTCACCTAGTACTTCGTATTGTCCAATACCCGCTACTTTAACCATCATGGTATGACCGCCCGATACAAGCAATGCAATAAACGGAAACTCAGGAATATTTTCTTCAAGCATCGGAGCAAGTAAATGCCCTTCCATATGATGAACAGCAACAGCTGGAATGTCCCAACCGTATGCTAATGAACGACCAATAGAAGTACCTACCAATAATGCTCCAACTAAACCTGGGCCTGCAGTATAAGCAATGCCATCTAAGTCTTCTGGGCCGCAACCCGCTTGTGCAAAAGCCGCGTCTATAAGTGGTAGCGTTTTACGAACATGATCGCGCGATGCAAGTTCCGGTACTACACCGCCATAATCAGCGTGTACTTTTACCTGACTGTATAATTGATGAGCTAACAAGCCTTTTTCGTCATCGTATATTGCAATACCTGTTTCATCGCATGACGATTCAATGCCTAAAATTCGCACTGTACTTCTCCTGCCTTTAAAATTTCACTTCGCTGTTTTTATAACGTAAGGCCAATATTTGTTTGGCCATCTTCTAGGGCAAACTTTTTAAGTGCCTTCACGCTATCAGAGGTAATACGCCCCATATTTTCTACAAAATCAATTAGCTCACCTAATACTTCAATTTCGTATTGCATTAATGGATGCTCTCTAACGGCCGTGTTATCTGCAACCTCACCTTCAACCGTCATTTGATATTCAATAAAGCGGGCCACTGTTGCTTGAGATATTTTACTGACACTAATGAACTCTTGCTCATCTTGCGCCATTAAACCATGCATTAAGCTAAGTAAAGACGTTGCAGCATCAATAGCAGGGTAAGTACCAAACATATCAAAATCAGCAAGTTCAGGAACATTCGGTTCTATTTTTTCAACTTGTTTTTCGAGATCTATTTTACTTTTAGGCAGTAATATTTTTTCCCAACAAACATTAAGCGAATTACGAAGTAAGGTTTCATCACCAAACCCCGTTGCTTCGCTAAATAAACCGTAATTTGGCAGCATTCGCTCTATTAAAGCACTTGCTAAAACAGCTTTTTGTAAATAGTTAAGCTCTCTAATACGCTGAAAATTATTTGCTTTAGTCATTCTTTAACGTCTCACACGACCAACAAAAATCAAATGTTGATCCATTATGCTCATTACAGTTAGGGCATACCCAATCTGGAGCGGATTGTTTTACTTGTTGATAGTTTACCAATATTTGGCGCGCATGGCGCTCTTTTATCGCATAAACCTGCACACTAACTTGTGCTTGATCAAATGGAATTTCTCCCAATGCGCCTTGGAGCATCTCACCTTTTATTTTGCATTCAATGCCACTGGTTTGTATTAAACCTTTAATAATATTAGCTTCAAGGGTATTTTCGGCTTTATAAATTGTAACCCATTGAAAAGAGCTATCAGTTGAATTTTTATTATTAATATTTTGCAATATTCACCTCATTTATTTTGTGTTAACAATATCCTACGCTAAATTATTAGCATGCTGCACTTTTAAGGAATAAACATGACACTTACAACCCCGGGCTTACTTTTTCCGGCCATATCGCTGCTATTATTAGCCTATACAAACCGATTTTTAGTTTTAGCGCAATTAATTAGGGAGTTAAATGCGCGCGAAGGTGAATCTATCCGACCTGTTGTAGTCGCTCAAATCACTAACTTACGTAAACGAATAAACTTAATCAGAACAATGCAGGTATACGGCGTAGCCTCTTTTTTACTGTGTACATTTTCGATGTTTGCTTTATTTATTGAATTTAATACCACAGGGATTATTTTATTTGGCATTAGCTTAGCTTGCTTAAGTTTATCGTTATTAACGTCTTTATTCGAAATACATATTTCCTGTGATGCGATTGAAATAGAACTACAAAGCATTGAAAATAAACCATTAAGCAGCCGAATAAATAGAAATTTTGTAAAATAAACTCTTATAGATAAAACACCCTATTATTTGTCATAATCATGTTATATGTGCGCCCTATTTTGGGGCGTACTTTTTTATTAATTAGAACAATTAAATTCCAATCTCCTAACTAACCCACTGAGTTAAAATAACTTTGCCTAGATAGTTAATTGCAAAAATATAGACAAAACACAATAAACAACTAGTTATCAATTAAAAAAGTAATACTATTTGGTCGCTTTCCTCTTTAATTAATACTAAAAGGGGGGTATCCTGCTGGAAACACGTATGAACTTGCAACCGTATTTCAATATAGAATTTTACTAAACTTTAGAATAAAAATTAATATATTTGATATCCGTGGTATCTGCGACTTACTTATAAAAAGGGACTATAAAGTGAGATTTGAACAATTAGAGCAATTTGTAGCACTTGGTGTATTACGTCACTTTAGACAAGCAGCTGAACAAACCCAAATTAGTACTTCAGCGCTAACGCGCAGCATTCAAACACTTGAAAATGAAATGGGATATGAGTTAGTAAAACGCTCAACTCGTTCTGTTAAATTAACGCCTGAAGGCGAACTTTTCCTTGAATATGCTAAAACGACTCTATCGGAACTTGAGCTAACGAAAAAACGGATTTTTCAATCAGTAAACGGTAATGCTAATGAAAAACTTGTTATTGGCTATACCAATAAGGCAAGCAGCATAGTACCTATTTCTTGTGGACAGTTTTTAGCTCAATATCCTCATATAAAAATTGAAATGCAGTTACAAGATCAACAAGAGCTAACACGTAGACTCCAACAAGGTGAAATAGACATAAGTGTATACTCTCAAGCTATTAATAGTATTGGCAGTGACATTCACTTACCTGATCAGCTTGTATTATTTGTTTCAAAAAATCACCCTCTTGCACATAAAAACGATATAAGTAAGCAAAATCTTGATAGCTACCCTATGTTTGGCTGCTTCTCTCAATCTAAACAAGTGCAAACTATGCTTAATGAAGCAATTGATTCTTTAAATAAATCATCAAGTATTAAAGTGGGTAGCATTGAGCAAGTAATGGCTGGTGTAGTTAAATCAGATCACTTTGCTATAGCAAGCATTGAGCATGCAAACACAATCGCAGAGAACTCTGAACTCGTACAACTAAAAACAAATAAAGATTTAAATCACGAACAACTCGTTGTACAAACAAGCCAACAAACATCTATTACCGAACATGTAGAGCACTTGCTGTCGCTTATAAAAAAAGCGGGAGCTGCATTTAACTAACCCTTCTTTTTGAAAAAGTGCGGCACAATAAACAGTAGCTTTAAATCGCTTTTCGGCTACACTGTCGCACCTTTTTTAAACAGCTGATGTGAATGAACACACTTTTTGGTCCTGATGTCTATTTAGATGATATAGAACGCCAAGGATACACCGTAATTCATAACGCGCTTATTGCCGATTTAGTTAACGATTTAGTTGCAGATTGTCACCGTATAAACCCCCACTTTAGCCTTGCCGGTATTGGTCGATTAAATAACTTACAAATAGATAAAACTATTCGTACTGACAAAACCTATTGGTTTGACGGCAGCTCTCAAGCACAGCTTACGTATCAAGCAATAATGCAAAGTATAAAAACCACATTAAATCGTAGCTTTTTTATGGGGCTATTTGATTACGAATGCCATTATGCAAAATATACACAGGGTGATTTTTACAAAAAACACTTAGATGCATTTAAAGGTCGATCTAATCGTGTATTTACAACGGTGCTTTATTTAAATACGCCAGAGCAAGGTGGCGAACTTGTTATTTATAAACCTAAAAGTAAAGAAGTAGAAATAACCATTAAACCAACTGCTGGCACATTGGTTATGTTTGAAAGTGAACGTTTTGCCCATGAAGTGCTTCCTGCAGTTGACGAACGCTATTCTATTGCTGGATGGTTTAGAAAAAACGCCTCTATTAGCGGTATTATTGATCCGCCCCGATAGCTCTAAATAACTCATTTTAACAGCCTTTACTAAGGCTTTAAAATGCTATTGGGTATGAAAGTAATAACCCTATAAAGATAGCCAAGCCCACATAATGATTATTTAAAAACGCTTTAAAGCAGGCATCTCTTTCACGCTTATGAATAAGCGTTTGTTGATATGCCAATAAACCAGCAGCTACACTCAAACCAACGCCAAACGCGACACTTAAATGATTACTTATACCAATAAACGCAACCAGCGCTATAAATACAGCATTAAGTAAAAAGATTATGTGGCGGTCGAATTTACCAAATAAAATAGCGGTTGATTTTACCCCTATTTTTAAATCGTCATCTCTATCAACCATCGCATACATAGTGTCATAAGCGACTGTCCAGCAAATGTTGGCTATAAATAATAACCATGCCTGCTGCGGTAATGCATTTATTGAAGCCATATAGGCCATTGGAATAGCCCAACCAAATGCAGCTCCTAAAACAACTTGTGGTAATTGTGTATAGCGTTTCATAAAAGGGTAGCAAAAGGCTAAAGCCAAAGCCCCAAAAGAAAGCAAAATAGTATTAACGCTAAGCATTAATACTAAAATAAACGCAATAACTATTAGTAGTAAAAATAGGCTAAGTGCTTCACCACTACTAACCCTCCCTGAAGCTAGCGGCCGCTGAGCTGTGCGTTTTACAGAGCCGTCTATTTTTCTATCTGCAAAATCATTAATTACGCATCCTGCACTTCGCATAACAACAACGCCCAGCGTAAATATAATAAAGTTGAGTAAGCTCGGCATCCCACTATTAGCAAGCCATAAAGCCCAGTATGTTGGCCAAAGTAATAACAAGGTACCAATGGGCTTATCTATACGCATTAGCTGTATATAGTAAGAAATATGTTTTGGCTTTAAAGCGGCTAATTTCATGAGTATAAATATGCTCCTGGTAAAAACACTTCACACACTAAAAATTTATATTCTTTGAGTGCAAATACACTTCGACGGCCTAGTAAGTTTTTTTCGGGTAGGTTTAATTTTGCAACTAATTGCTGAACGGGGTGCTTGGCATCAAAATAAGCAATTTCTATATCCGTTCGTTTTAGTGCTGGGTCTTGAAAAATCACATCACCAAGAGGTCGTTCACCCATATTGTGCAAAGGATTGATCGAATCATTTTTAGGAAGCCAGCTCTGTGCGTACACCACAGGTTTGTTATCGCACAATAAGAGTACTTCTCGATTAATCGCTGTTTTAGCGCTACAGTTTAGTAATAACTTTTGCTCTAGGCTTAAAGTAAATAACTGCTCGCTTAATACTCTTACACTAAAAATTTGTGATTTACTTTTTAATTTAGCAGTTAAAGAATTAGGTTCAAAAAGCCATTCTTGCTCTAGAGGAGATAAGTCACTTACATATGAAGTGGACTGCCAATTAGCAGATATAGACAGAGGATAAGTAATCACAATAGCTCAACAAAATAAAAAACATCGTGATGATACCATTGCCAAAGCTTTTGAAAAAGTGATGTTTTATAACCATAAATAATAGCTTGGCGCTGTTTATTACCCACTATTAAGTATAAACTATTTGTAACAAGTTTTAAGAAACGCTTTAAATATGAAAAAAATAGTATACGCAGGTCTTTTTACGTTCTTTGTAAGTGTCATAAGCTTTACAGCTCGTGCTGAATCTACAGTTGGTTATTTTGGTTTTGAGCCCGATATAATCACCAACTACATTGGCGCATCAAGTAAAAAAATGGGCTATGTGCGTGTAACTATTGATTTAATGCTTAATGACACTTCTGATATTGCAGTAGTAGAGCACCACACGCCATTACTACGTGATGCCCTAGTAGAGATTTTATCTAAAGAGCCTGAAGAAAAAATAAAATCCCTTACTGGCCGTGAAGAAATACGCGCAAAGTGCGCCGAAAAACTAAAAAGCCTCTTAAAAGAAGAAACAGGACAAGAGATCATCCGTGAAGTCTTGTTCACTAAATATTTATATCATTAGTATTTAAAGTTTTGCGTTAAATACTTTGGCGGTGTAGGCAAAAGCCATACCGCTAACTAATCCACCTAAGTGCGCCCAATTAGCCATACCTACAAACAATACATCTGCAAACCCAAGCACTAACCAAATCAACATAAAACCAACAATAGCCGTACTAACCAGCGCAGGTTTGTTCGGATTTAAAAAGCTATGAATCCAACAAAAACCAAGTAACCCATATACTACGCCACTCAAACCGCCAAAGTTGGGACCAACCATTAGGTATTGCGCCCAATTACTAATAAGCGCAGTCACTAAAAACAAACCTATTAAGCTGAGTTTTCCGCATTGCTTTTCGATATTGTCGCCAAGCGACATCCACCAAATTAAATTAAACACAATATGGATCGCGCTAAAATGCACAAGCGCGGGAGTTAGCCAGCTTAGTGGTTGTGATGGATTAAATTGCAGAACTGTATAAATTTCATCAAATCCACCCAATAAAAAAGCGACATAAATAACAATACTCAATATGCTAACAGTTTGGTTAAGCCAGCTAAGCGCTTTAAACCGCGCCATAAGATTAAGTGATTGCCCTTGATATTTAAGCGGCGATTGTGTGCTGCCTACATCCCAAGATGCTTGCTGGTATTTTTCATGATTAGGGTTTTGTGTAAACTCAACCCATAAAGGCTGAACTTGATGAAAGTCCTCCTCAGTCACGCTAATAATGACATTACTGCCATCTGCTGAGTGTATCTTTGCATCTAGGCCTTGGCTTTTTAAATAATCTATAAAGCCTTGTGCGGCGCGTGGGTTATTTAAACTGCCAAGCTCTATCATCGTTCTACTTTCTCGCTATAAGACGCTTCCCAAGCAGTAAAACCGCCATCCATGCTGTATACGTCTTCAAAACCTTGCTCAACTAAATAACTAGCTGCGCCCTGAGAGCTCATACCGTGGTAACACACAATAATAATTGGCTGCTCGAATTCTTTTTCCATCATAAATTGTGCAATATTACCGTTAGAAAGTGCTTCTGAGCCTGGAATACGACCAGCTTGATACGAATTTGGATCGCGAATATCTGCAATTACAACGTCTTCTTTATCTAGAAGTTCTAACGTTTGCGCTATAGAAATGTGTTTAAATGCCATTGAAGTCTCTTTAATTAATAGTATAAAAAAGGCGGCTAAAGCCGCCCTTCTTGTAATTTAGTTAGGAACTAATCCCAGTTTAAAATTACTTTACCTGACTGACCTGAAATCATCATATCAAAGCCAGCTTGGAAGTCATCCACAGAATACTGATGTGTAATAATTGGGTTCAAATCAAGACCAGATTGAATCAAGCTTGCCATTTTGTACCACGTTTCGAACATTTCGCGACCGTAAATACCTTTAATCACTAAACCTTTAAAAATAACTTGGTTCCAATCAACTGCCATATCAGATGGTGGAATACCTAGCATGGCAATTTTACCGCCGTGGTTCATGTTATTAAGCATTGAATTAAAAGCGCTTGGCACACCTGACATCTCAAGACCAATATCAAAGCCCTCTGTCATACCTAAGTCTTTTATTACATCTTCAAGCTTTTCGCTTGCCACGTTTACAGCACGTGATGCACCCATTTTGCGGGCTAAGTCTAGGCGGTATTCATTTACGTCGGTAATAACGACGTGGCGAGCACCAACGTGTTTTGCAACCGCTGCTGCCATAATACCAATTGGGCCGGCACCAGTAATAAGTACATCTTCGCCAACTAAGTCGAACGATAATGCGGTATGAACTGCATTGCCAAACGGGTCAAAAATTGAAGCCAGTTCGTCAGAAATATTATCTGGAATTTTAAATGCATTAAATGCAGGAATAACTAAATACTCTGCAAATGCACCTTCACGGTTTACGCCAACACCCGTTGTATTACGGCATAAATGTACACGCCCAGCACGACAGTTACGACAATGCCCACATGTAATATGACCTTCACCCGATACGCGATCGCCTACTTTAAAGCCACGAACTTCCTGGCCCATATCAACGACTTCACCAACATATTCGTGACCAACAACCATAGGAGTAGGAATCGTTTTACTTGCCCATTCATCCCATTTGTAAATATGTACGTCGGTACCACAAATAGCTGTTTTACGAATTTTAATCAGTAAGTCGTTATGACCCACTTCTGGCTTTGGTGCATCTGTCATCCAAATGCCCGGTTCTGCTTTTAATTTAGATAATGCTTTCATAATCCACACTCAACTAAAAAACCGAAGCGAGGCTTCGGTTTAAAATAAAATTAAATAACGCCCATTTCTTTACCAATACGGGTAAATGCATCAATAGCAATATCGAGTTGCTCAATGCTATGCGCTGCTGAAATTTGTGTACGAATACGCGCTTGCCCTTTTGGTACTACAGGGAATGAAAAACCAGTGACGTAAATGCCTTCAGCAAGTAGTTTATCAGCCATTAACGAGGCTACTTTGGCATCTCCTAGCATTACAGGGATGATTGCATGATCTTTACCTGCACACGTAAAACCAACAGCTTCCATTTGCTCACGGAAATATTTAGCATTTGACCAAAGTTTAGCGCGAAGCTCGCCGCCATTTTCTAGCATTTCAAGTACTTTAATTGATGCAGTAACAATTGAAGGTGCTAATGAGTTTGAGAATAAGTATGGGCGTGAGCGCTGACGTAACCATTCAACAATTTCTTTTTTACCTGATGTATAACCACCTGATGCACCGCCTAGCGCTTTACCTAATGTACCGGTAATAATATCTACACGGTCTAATACATTACAGTACTCTGGTGTACCTTTACCGTTTTCGCCAACAAAGCCAACAGCATGAGAGTCATCAACCATTACAAGTGCATCATATTTATCAGCTAGGTCGCACACAGCTTCTAAATTACAAATAACGCCATCCATAGAAAACACGCCATCGGTAGCAATTAGTTTCGTTTTAGCGCCAGCTTCATCTGCTGCAATAAGTTGCTTTTCAAGATCAGCCATGTCGTTATTTGCATAACGAAAACGCTTAGCTTTACACAAACGTACACCATCAATAATTGATGCATGGTTTAACGAATCAGAAATAATAGCGTCTTCTGCGCCTAAAATAGTTTCAAACAAACCGGTGTTTGCATCAAAACACGAAGAATATAGAATGGTGTCTTCAGTTTCCAAAAACTCACTGATTTTTTTCTCTAGTGTTTTATGAATATCTTGCGTACCACAAATAAAACGAACAGACGCAACACCAAAACCATGATTATTTAAACCGTTTTGCGCAGCTTCAATTAGCTCTGGGCTATTAGCTAAACCTAAGTAGTTATTAGCACAAAAGTTGATTACTTTACCTGACGCAACTTCGATTTGAGCTTGCTGCTGAGATTTAATAATACGTTCGCTTTTATACAAACCTTCGGTTTTTACGTCTTCAATTTGCTGTTGTAGCTGGCTAAAAAAAGCAGATGCTCTCATCTGTGTTCTCCATTTATTTGAACGGGTAAACAACCACATTTAAGCGACTGTTTATTATGGGGGGTATTGTAAAAGTTTAATGGGGAAAATGCACGGTTTGCAGTTCGTCGCAAACGCCCTAAACTGGAAGGAATTCCTGCCAGTTTACAGGCTAATCTGTTTAGTCTATTTATGTCTTTAAAAGTGCAGGTAAACTGTTTATAGAATCGATAATTAAATCAGCCTCTTGCTTGGCACTTTCATCAAAGCTTTGACCTGAACGCACTAAAACGCGAGTAGTGATCCCTGCTTTTTTCGCAGCCTGCATATCACTGAGTTTATCGCCCACCATTATACTGCAAGCAGGGTCGATGTTATGCTCTTGTATGCCTTGCAATAACATCCCTGGCGCAGGCTTTCTGCAACTGCACTCTTTCAAATATTCAGGGTGCGCTTTTTTAGGGTGATGAGGGCAAAAGTACACATCGGCAACTTCAATACTGTGATCGCTAAATTGGGTTTTCATCCAATCAGTTAGTGCTAAAAAATCAGTTTCGGTGTAATAACCTCGGCCAATTCCAGATTGATTAGTGACGATTATGATTTTATAGCCCGCATCATAAAATGCTTTACAAGTACTAAAAACACCTTCAATAAATTCAAATTTATCGCTTTGATACACATAACCATGGTCAACATTTACTACGCCATCTCGGTCTAAAAAAAGTGCTTTATTTTTTTTTTGTGCATTCATTACAAAGACTCTTTTTGTACAACATGATCAAACATCGCTTTTACGTCATCAACTGTAATTTGGCTCATTAAATCATCGCCTTTTACGCGCGTACCCCACGGCACTTGCTCAGCTGTTTTACCAGTTTGCTTAAGCAAATTTTGATGATAAACCTCTACCACGTAGTCTTGGTATAAGTAAGGACCTGTGCGTGCTGGGTTTGAATGTGCGTATAAACCAATAACCGGCGTACCAACCGTTACCGCCATATGTGCAGGACCCGTATCGGGCGCAAGCACTAAGCTGCCACGCTTTAACACGCACAACAACTCTTTGAGTTTCGTTTTACCCACTAAATTTAAAATAGGTGTTTTACTATACTCAACAATACTATTTGCTAGGTTAATTTCAAGTTCTGTTGGCCCCCCCGTCAATACCACCTTAAAGCCTTGCTCATTTGCATAATCAGCCAATGCTGCATAACGATCAGCGAGCCAATTGCGCTGTGCTTTACTTGCTGCTGGCGATATTACTAACAGTTTATTAGTTAGGTACTCTGGTGTTAGTAGTTCATCAGCAACCGCTTGGTCTTGCTCTGTATATGGCATGTCCCAACTCGGTTTATAATCAGCTACACCAATGGCTTTTGCAAAACCTTTAAAGCCTTCAAGCACATGCGCCTGAGCTTCTGGGGCTATTCGTTTATTAATAAACAAGCTGTGCAATTCTTTTGAACGCGCCCAATCAAACCCTATTTTTACTTTTGCAGGAATACAACGCGCTACAAACCCAGCCCTTAATGCAACTTGCATATTAAGTAGTACATCAAACTGTTGATCTTTAAAGCGTTGCTTTAAGCTTTTAAGTGCTGCTTTACCTTGTTTTTTATCAAATACCACCAGCTCAACACCCGGTAAGTCGGCAAGTAACATCGCTTCTATTTTACCAATAACCCACGTGATTTTTGCATTTGGGTGTGCTTTTTGAATGGCTTGTACAGCACTCACACCATGACATACGTCACCAATGGCTGAAAGTCTTAATATACAAATAGATGAATAGTTAGGAGCTTGAGTCACACATTCCCTTAGGTATTAAATACAAAAGCCGATCTTAAATTATAATCACGCTATTGCAAGCACTTATCCTCAGCTTTAAAACGCGCTAATATAGGCACATTATTTAGCAATTACGCAGAGCTATGTTTAAACAACACGTGCAAGGCAATCACACTGTATTAAGCCACCCTAAATACACGAGCCAAATTACCCTCGATTGGTTTGATGCAAATTATTGGCAACAACAAAATAAAATTGTGGGCGCTAAAAAAGGTCGAGCAACTGCGTGGTTTTTTAAGCAAGACGAATTAACAGCCGTACTTAGGCATTATTGGCGCGGTGGCTTAGTAGGTAAATTGCTAAGCGATCAATATTTATACCCAGGACTTGAACAAACCCGTGTGTATAAAGAGTTTAGCTTAATGAGTAAACTTATAGAGCTTGGTTTAAACGTACCAACCCCTATTGCAGCTAAAGTAACCCGCAGCGGATTAATTTATCGTGGTGATATTATTACCGAGGCTGTTAAAGGCGCTAAAAGTGTACTCGATGTATTAATTGAACGCCCATTGACCGAAGATGAGTTGGAGCGCATAGCTAAAACAATCGCGCTATTTCATTCAAAAGGTGTGTATCACGCCGATTTAAACATTAATAACATTTTGTTTGATGATACTGGTGATGTGTACATTATCGACTTTGATAGAGGTGAAATAAAAATGCCTAATGTGCAGTGGCAACAAAGTAATATGGAACGACTTGAGCGCTCATTTTTAAAAGAACAAGGTCGAAACGAGTCATTTAATTGGCAAGCGACTGACTGGCAAACTCTGCATAGCAACTACCTCAAAGCACTCGCTAATATAAGTTAACCTAATATAAGTTAACTTAGTTAGCCAATGCTAAATACTGCAGAGCAACCTGCTCTGCCTGTACTTGTTTTAGAATATCTGCGTTTTCTACATTTGGCTTATCTGCTAGCACCTGCTTAACGGCATTGGCTAATGCCTCACTTTGCTGAACGGGTACTAAATATTTACTTAGCTCGCCTGTTAATATCTCGCTTGGTCCAAATGTACAATTAGTACTAACTACCGGAGTACCCACCGCTAAAGCCTCAATTAATACCGTTGGAAGTCCTTCAAAATCAGAACTCAACACTAAAGCTTTGGCATGCTTAATCCAGTTGTACGGGTTTTGTTGAAATCCTGGCACTACTAACTGTTTTTCTATGCCGTATTCCTGTGCAAGCTTTAGCGCTTTAGCCGGTTTATTACATAAAAGTACTAACTTGTATTTTTTATCAAGCTTTGCAAATGCTGCAAATAATATATCGTGGCGTTTTTGTTTGGCGAGTCTTCCTACATGAATTAAGTAGGGCTCATTTGGGATATTGTTATTTTGCTCATTTGCTTGCTGTCTTATTTTTTCAAAATCGAACGGGTTGTAAATAGTCGCAATTGCACTTGGGTTAATTAAATCCCCTTGTATTATTTCTTTTTCAACACCCTTTGATACGCAAATAAGTGATTTACCATTTAAATTTTGCTTACTTTTTTTAAGGTATAAGTATGAAAATGGACCTAACTTTTTTTGACGTGCAAGTTCTGCATTAACTGAGTTGTGAATAACAAAATGAACATTTTTGATATTACTACGCGCGAGCAAGTTATTACTTCTATCAAGATTAGAAAGCACTAAATCAATATTGCCCAGCTCGCTTTGTTTTTTTTCAAACCAAGTTTGTAGTGTTAAAATGCTATTTTTACGCTGCCAAAATCGATCTACTTTTGATGCCCTATGTGCGAATAAACTCTCCACGTTAAGTACTTCAGGGATATTATATTCAATAGAGTTAGCAAGAGACAAAATAGTGATTCTGTGCTGTAACTTGGCCATTTCCTCAGCAAGGGTAAGCATTACTTTTTCAGCACCACCACCCACTAGGGAATCAATTACAATCACTATATTCATTAGCGATCCCCTATAAGCATATTTTTTATGCCATTAGTGATCACATCGAAGCTATGTGTATTATCAAGTTGGCTATATTTAGCAACGAATTCATTATAGAAAGGCTCGCTAATAACCTGAGCTATTTTCGTAGTGATTTCATCAATATCAAGATTTGCTTTTATGACAACACCTGCATTAACACAATGATCCAAACGTGTATTTTGATCTTTTGAGATAGCACATGCCACAACGGGGGTTTGAACTGCAATTGCTTGCAGTAAAGTATCTCCACCGCTAAGTAATGCGATTTTAGCTTGGCTCATTAATGCCAAAAAATCAGTGCTTTGCAAGCTTGTTAAACAAATTAGCTCATCACTTTTGGGAATGATTTTATTATAATTTGGACCAAAAACAACAACGCCTTTTAAGCCTGTGAGTTTAGTTATTTTAAGTGCAGCTTCAAAATATACATCAGCGCAGTTTAGGTTATTTACACTATGGCCGCCTGAGCCAGCATTTACAATAAAATAGCCTTCAGGTACTAAGTTATAGCGATTTAAAACATCACGTTTTTGCGCGCAAGAGGCAAATGTAACAAAAGGACCTACATTTCGAGGATGTGCCAAGGGAAACATGTCTAACTTCGTACTTTCAGCCCATGTAAGTGGCTCAATACAATAATCAGGCTGTACAACCCAATGTGTATCAATTAAATTAATTCTGTTAAGTTTTAAGCCTTTAGCACGTTTTTTTGCATGCTGAGAAATGAATATAACTTTAGCGCCTACCTTTTTAGCCGCCTTCATATGCCCTGCACGTCCTGCACAATCAAAAACAACGACATCAGGTTTAAATTGCTCTATAAACTCGCAAACAAAATCAAGCTCTTTAGTCGCTGAGTGTTCGAGTAGTGTGGCTTCAAAAGGACAATCTTTTGCATAGCTTGTATGCTTATTTAATATAAAGTGAATATCGAGAGAATCTGCAAGTTCTGCCTTTAAACTTTGAGCCAACAACAACGAGCGCATATATTCACCAATGCCTTCTGGTGATGATACTGGAATAAATAAAAGTCGTTTGTTGCTCATTGCATTCTCAATGTCCTATTTGAGCTCCAGTATATCAATCAGATACTTATTACGATAGACAGGTTACATTTTAATATATTAAATTAACTCTATAAATTTGATTATTTACTGCAATAGCAGACTTAGATTGATAAACTTAGCCGCAATCTTAATCACAAGGATCTGAACTTTGCGAAACAGAATTTTTCTACTTTCTACTCTTTTTTGCGCTATGAGCGCATCAGTTAATGCTGAGCCATGGGTAAAACCCGATGATTATGGTCTAAGAGCTGATATTCAACAATTAGCTGATGCCGGTGTTATTTTAGCTCCTGTAACTACCTATCCGCTTATGTGGAAAAGTTTTATAAGCGATGTGGAAAGTATGCCGCTGGAGCAATTATCTCCAAGCTTACAAGATGCTTTACTTCGCGTTAAACATCGATATAAATCAGAAAATAATAGCTCACATAGTCTTCAATTATCAGCTTTTGCAGCCACAGATCCAATCATAGCAACAAGCTTTGGTGCAACAAATACTCAAGAAACAGAGCTTTCTGCAGCTTACGCTTATTTAGGCGATAACTTTGCAGCTAAAGTAGCTATAAATTATAGAAAAGACGGTAAAAAGTGTTTAGTTGATGGAAAAACGACTGACGATATAGTTACCAACGAGCAAGCTTTAACCGATTGTAACGATACCTCACTTGATGATAGTTACTTAGCTTACCGTTTAGGTAACTGGATTTTTAGAGCCGGTGCTGTTGAACAATTTTGGGGACCTGGTGTTGATAACAGCTTAATTATGTCAGGTAATGCGAAACCTTTACCTGCACTAAGTGTTACCAGAGAAAAAAGTACTGCTTTCGAGACACCATGGCTGAGCTGGATTGGTCAATGGAGCTTTACTGCACAAATGGCTAAACTTGAGTCTACGCGTGTTATACCTGATGCTTTACTGTGGAGTACTCGTGTTAATTTTCGCCCTATTCAACAGTTAGAAATTGCACTTAGCTGGTCTGCACAATGGGCTGGCGATGGACAACCTAGCTCTGCGGGTGATTTTATTGATGTTATAACTGGCCAAACAACTTGCACAGATGGTAATGACAGCTGTGACAGTCAATTTGAGTCAAAAATAGGTAATCAACTGGCTGGTATTGATATGCGCTGGTCTGATACCTTGTTAACACACCCATATGCAATCTACATTAGCACTATAGGTGAAGACGCAAGCTCTCAATTTAAGCCTTCCGACAGAGCATATCTTTTTGGTATTCAAACAACACAACGCATATACGCTCAGAACATATTAGTAAATGTTGAATATATAGATACTGGTGTTTCATGCCAAGCTGAATCAAAAGTTGAAAATTGTTACTATGAGCATGATGATAAGTTGTCGGCTTATAGATCAGGCTACCGATACCATGGTCGTACAATTGGCTCAACCTACGATAACGATGCACAATCAGTCGTTTTAACTCTGCTAGGTCAGTTATCTAATGGAAACGATTGGCAGGTAAAATTACGTAGTGTTGATTACAACAGCGATAACAGGGACCTTTACCCTAACAACCCAGATTTAGGCAATTCTATTACTAAAACAGGGTTTAACTCTAAGCAATTAGAACTGCGTTACAGAATGCTTTCTATGGGAGGACGCGTCACTTTAGGTGCTTTTGCGTCTAACAACGACGGCGCTGAAAACGATACTTCTGCATTTGCTAAGTACGAATATAACTTTTAATAAAGTAACGTATTAAAAGTAAGAAAGGGATGAAAACAGTGTTTTCATCCCTTTTTTGTATTTTTTAAGCAAACTAAATCAGTAATTACTGTTTAATTTTACTAATTACTTTTGACGTTGAGCATCCATCTAAAAATTCAAGCACTTCAACTTTTCCACCATGGCGAAGCACATGCTCAGCACCCGCTATTTGCTCTACGGTGTAGTCGCCGCCTTTAACTAAAATATCAGGGCTTATTTGCTCAATTAATTTAGCGGGAGTATCGTTTTCATCTAAGCTACCAAACGGAATAACCCAATCAACTGATGAAAGTGCACTAAGTACCATTGCACGCTCATCTAGCGGATTTATTGGACGATCTGCCCCTTTTAAACGCGTAATAGATTCATCATTATTTAATCCAACAACGAGTCTATCGCCTCGCGCTTTAGCTTGCGCTAAATAACGTACATGCCCTGCGTGTAAAATATCAAAGCAGCCATTGGTAAATACAATGGTTTCGCCGTTTTGTTTTGCAAATTCAATATGCTGAAGTACATCATCAAATGGTGTTTGGTAATGCTCGCCGGTAGTATGTAAATACTGACCAAGTTTACGACTTAACTCTTCTGGCGAAACTGTAGCTGCACCAAATTTACTAACCGCTATACCTGCTGCTAAGTTAGCAATTTCGACAGCATCTTTAGGTTCCATGCCCGCACCAAGCATAACGGCTAATGTAGCTATAACCGTATCACCGGCTCCAGTCACATCACTTACTTCAAGTTCTTGTGCTGCAAAATCAAACTTTTCATCTGCACTAATAAGCGACATACCTTGCTCAGAACGCGTAAGCAACATGGCTTTAATGCCATTTTTGCTAATTAAATCACGTGCACTTGCAGCTAAAGCTTCTTCTGAATCGGTTTGACCACCCGCTAACTTAAACTCATGTAAATTAGGCGTAATGTAATCAGCACCTTCATATAAATGTAAATCTGGCGATTTAGGGTCGATTAAAACCGTTTTTCCGGCGCCCTTAGCAAGGCTTACCATCTCTTTAATTAAGCTTAAAGATCCTTTGCTGTAATCAGAAAACACAATAAAGTCGTATTCATCAAGTACCAACTCTAAGCGGTTTAATAAAAGTTGGCTATGTTGCTCGGTAAATGTTTCTTCTAAATCAAGACGAACTAGTTGTTGGTGACGACTAATAACGCGCATTTTAGAAATAGTCGGTAAATCACATACACTGACTAATTGTGAGCTTATTTTTTCACCTTTTAGAATAGTCTCTAAAATCTGCCCGCTTTCGTCTTCACCAATTAAGCCCAGTAAGCCGACTTTTGCATCTAACCGCGCTATATTTTTTGCAACGTTAGCTGCACCGCCCGCTTTGTCTTCAAATTTACTTACTTTAACAACAGGTACTGGCGCTTCTGGCGAAATACGTCCTGTGTCGCCATACCAATAACGGTCTAGCATTACGTCGCCAACAACTAATATACGTGCTGCCGATAAATTTTTTAATAACGATAAATCCATTACTGCTGCTCCGCAACAACCATATCCATGGCTTCACATAACCAGTGACCTATAAACATGTGAGCTTCTTGAATACGTGCTGTTTCATCATTTTTTATAATGATAGGTAACTTAGCAATATCTTTTACTTTACCGCCATCACGCCCAGTTAATGCCACTGTAAAAGCACCTAGTTTATTTGCGGCTTCTAACGCTAAATTAATATTATTACTAGTACCTGATGTGGTTAAACCAATCACTAAGTCTTCTGGTTTACATAGCGCTTGAACTTGACGTTCAAACACCGTATCAAAGTGATAATCGTTGCTGTGTGCTGTTAAAATTGATGTGTCGGTGGTCAATGCCATAGAGGCAAGCGGACCACGCTCTAATTTATAACGCACTACAAATTCTGCTGCTAAATGCTGTGCATCGGCTGCACTACCGCCGTTACCAAACCATACAATCTTGCCACCAGCTTGTAATGCACTATGACATGCTTCTAACAGTTGCATAGATTCTTGATGATAAGCTTCCATCGTTTCAAATAATGCTTGATGACGGTTTAATGTTTCAACGTAGCTAGTTGCCACTGAATCGATAATTGACATGAAAAATTCCTCTAGGAACTGAAATAGCAGGGAAAAATTAAATCCATTATTCCATAATTTTATTTAATTGTGTGCATTTTATCGGGTTATAACTGAACCCAGACCATATTTTATTACGAGTATGTTTAGAAAACGGATATTTCACGGTAAACTAATGCCACTTCCCTTTACGAAAGATCAGTATGGCACGCATTTTTTACTCTCTAGCATTAATTTTTATTAGCCCACTGATTGTATTTTATCTCTATATTTTACGAGGTAAAAAAAACCAAGGCTATCGTGCACACTTTAAAGAGCGCTTTGGGTTTGTCAGTAAGTCTTTATTTACGACTAAAACCAAACCTTTAGTTTTTCATTGTGCTTCTGTTGGTGAGGTACTTGCCGCAACGCCGCTTATTAAAGCACTGCAAAAAGCGCATCCAAATTTAAATATTCTTATAACCTGTAATACCCCAACAGGCAGAGAGCAAATACTTAACCAGTTTAAAAATACTGTGGCGTGTAGCTACTTACCAATCGATTTTCCGTTTGCTACAGCCCGATTTTTAAAGCGTATAAAGCCACAAGCATTATGTATTTTAGAAACCGAGCTATGGCCAAATTTAATGGCGATAAGTCACAAAAAAAATATACCGGTACTTGTCATCAATGCAAGACTCTCTGAAAAGTCGCAGCAAGGCTATCAAAAGGTCGCTAAATTAACGCATATTATTATGCGCTCAATTACAGTACTTGCGAGTCATAACAAGGCAGATGCGGAGCGTTTTATAGAGCTTGGTCTCGAAACTTCAAAAAGCCATGTAACAGGCTCTATAAAATTTGATATAACACCAAGTGACGAGCAATTAGCCAAAGTACTTAATCTTAAACAGCTTTATAGCAGTAATAAACACAGCAATAATGAGCATAATACTGACGAGCGTTTTATATGGGTGGCAGGCTCAACACATCCTTTAGAGCATGAGTTGGTACTTTCAGCCCATCAAGAGTTACTAAAAAAGCAACCTAATGCATTACTTATAATTGCTCCGCGCCATCCAGAACAATTTGATAAAGTGGCAGAATTTTTAACGCAAAGCCCACTTAGTTTTAGCCGCCGCAGCCAAAATAGCTATAGCAATGAGCAAGTCCTCCTTGCTGATACGCTTGGTGAACTACAGTGTTTGTATGGCGCTGCAAATATCAGCTTTATTGGCGGCAGCTTAATTCGCAGAGGTGGGCATAATCCATTAGAATCAGCTGCGTTTTCGGTAGGTGTAATAACAGGTCCACACACATATAATTTTGATCATGTTTATCCCGAGCTTATAAAGCTTAAAGGCGCTTTAGTGGTTGATAACAACGACGAACTGGCAAAACAGCTTATAACGTTTAGCCAAAACACAAAAGCATGCCAAACCTTAGGTGTTAAAGCTGCTCAATGCGTTGCTAAAAACCAAGGTGCTATACAAAAAACACTTAACATTACTAATCAATATTTAGAGCCAAAACCGTGACCAACATAGCTATAAGCCAAACCCGCGAATGGGTGTCATCTGTTATTGTTAAATATAACTTTTGCCCGTTTGCCCGCAAAGAAGTAGAAAATAACTGTATTCATTATGTTGTAAGCCCAGCAACAAGTATGGATGATGCTGTAATGGATATGCTTGAGCAATGTATTGAGCTTGACCGCGAACCAGAGCGCGAAACTACCCTTATCATGTTTGACAACGGCTTTAGTGACTTTGAAGACTTTTTAGACTTGGTCGATTTAGCTAATGCACTTTTAGTCGCGCAGGGGTTTGAGGGAAAGTATCAAATTGCTAACTTTCATCCTCATTACGTATTTGCCGACAGTGATGAAACTGATGCTGCAAACTACACAAATAGAGCGCCTTTTCCTACTCTGCATTTAATTCGCGAAGCAAGTATGAGCGAAGCGCTTGATAGTTATAACGAGCCTGAATCTATTCCAGAGCATAATATAAACCTAGCAAGGCGTAAGGGTATTGATTTTTGGCAGCAGTTACTTGAAGGCTGTAAAAAACCGAGCGCTTAAATGCTCGGTTTTATTTTTGTTTGTGCAAACCTTGTGCAAAAAAAAAGCAATAACTAACGCTTATTTTTTAACCCAGTTACCATTTACTTCAACGTAATGACCACTTTGGGTTTTTTCAATTGTTTTAGCGGCAGCAAGTGCTTCAACTTGTGAAAGCGACAAGTTATTCTTTTTAGCCAGCTTTAAGTACTGCGCTTTACGCTTTGCATTTATGTCATCAACAACTGCTTTTGCTTCTGCGTTTTGTACAACAAGCCCTAAATAACCAGAGCTATCTTCACCTACAAAACCTTGGTTTTTAGCATCATCAAGGCTAATAGCCCACGCAGAGAACGACATACATACTGCACTAACTAACGTAATAATATTTAATTTTTTCTTCGTATTCATGTTCTAGCTCCTTAAAATAACTCACTGTCGTCACTAAACAAACTGTCGAGTTCTTTATCTACTTTTACGCGAATTTCGTGATCGACCTTCACATTTAAATTAATCGTAATGGGCTCTTTAGCAGACACCTCAACTCGGTGTGTGCAGGCACTTAGTGCACTAATAACACCTAGCCCGAGCAGTACTTTTATCAATAACGACTGTCTCATTATTAGTTTCCTTTTTGTGAGTATTGTAGCTCAACTTTTTGTGTAATTTCGTCACTTAAACGCAGTGCGCGTAAAAGTGTAAATACGTTTTCTTCGTGGTTATAATTAAAGTTAACTTGCTGCTGCTCTTGTTTATTATAGCCTTGTAAATTAACCCCAAGCTTTAACCAGCCATCGTTTTTTAATGCCACACTGCTATTAAGTTTTTGAATATCTAAATTAGTTAATAGCCCTAATACAGGTTGCAACTCTTGCTGTTGCTGCATTACTGAATCAAACGCGGCATTATTGGTGATTTTTAAATTACCTGTTCCTTGGCTAAATAAACTACCGTCAATTATTTCAATTTTTCCACTATCAAAATGGATAGGTAAAGACCCCGCCAAGCGCCCCGTTAATACAATGCCCGACTTATCGTCGAGTGTAACGAGTTTACTTGCATCAATGTTTTCAAACTTAACATTGGCAACTTGGTTTGGCTTCCCTATTGTGTAGGTATCTAACGAAAACTCGCCACCAAACACACTTCCTTTTACATCATTTATAAGCGCGGTATTGCTACTCACTTGCCATTGCCCTTCAATCGTTTTAACTACGGCACCGGCTCTAAACTCATTTAAATTAAAGGTAGTGGGCTTTACATTAAGCTTACCTGAATTATATTCCCCACTAAACACGCTATTTAAATCACTCACAAGGTAATCGTCATACAGTGCACTTGTATGACTAATCCCCATATTGAACAATGCATTTTGTAAGTTTACATCGCCACTAATATAGCCATTAAATTCGCCCTTAGTTAGCTGTGCAAGTGGCTCAAATTGCCTAATAAATTTATTTAACGGCAGCGCATTTTGTTCAGGAATAATGACTTCAAACGGATGATCTTGCGATGATATATGATGATTTATAACTAACTCAACATCGTTTATAAACGCGTGATGAGTGGCTTTTAGTGCACGGCTTTGCAAGCCCGTAGACTCTACTTTTATATTATTAAGTTTTATGTCAGGGCTATTAACAGCCTTTATATTCGTTTTTGCTGTTAGATCAGCAAATAATTCACCTACGCCTAAATTAGCATTTGCTGTTAATGTGTTACTTATATCTGTGACTTTAAATTCTTTATATTCTGCGCTTTTTAATTGCTGAGTTAACGCTACCTCTGCGTTTAACTGTTTATCCATTTTTGCTGTTAAATCACCTTGGTATTGCATTGCACTTATATCAAACGCATCAACACTATTAAGCGCTAATTTAACATTTATAAACCCAATTGGTTTTGAGTCAATAAATTTTCTTATATCAAAGTGACCATTTAAGCTAAGTCCATTCGCTGTTGCAGGAACAAACTCAGGCAAGATTTCAAGCATAACGGCGTAATCGCCTTTAATCGCAGCGCCAGATAACTGAGCATTAACGTTAATATTATTTATATCGGATGTATTTATTTGAGCTGATAAATTTGTCTGTAAGTTTTCAAGTGGAGATTTAATATTTAGTGTTGTATCTGTTATTAAAATATCAAATTGCTTATCGCCTTCACTCACCAAATTAATTACAGGTACACTGAGCTCACTCCCCTCTAAGCGAATTGATTGAGGGAGTTTAAGTTGCCAATTTAAAGGAACTTGATTACTCACAAAGTCTGAGTATTCACTCGGTGGAATTAACTCAGTACAGCTTGGTGTTAAATAAATTTTGTTATCAAGCAAATCGGTATTAAACATTAACGCTTGGCTATTTAAATTAAAACGAGTCGCTAATTTACCAGTGGTTAATACGTTAACTTGGCACTGCTGATTTGTATGAGAAAACTCATACATGTGAGTAAACTGGGAGCTAATATCGCCATTTAACTCAAGTTCTATACCATCAAAACTAAATGCTTGCTGAGTATTAAAATTAGCATCTGCAATTAATGTATTTTTAGTGTTTATAACGTGCTTTAAAAGAGCGTCATTAATTAAAAACTGACCACTTACTTTATTAGCAGTCAAAATTGCACTCGCGTTTATATCACCTGAGACATTAAATTTATTTAGCTCGGGTTCTAATATGCTTATTTTAAGTGGCTTATTGAACTCTTCGCTTTTTACTACAAGCTGTTTAATATTGATTAATGGGCGATTTAAGGGAAGTGCTAAATCAAGGTTTTTAGCAAGCTGATTGGCATTTTTACTTTTAGGGAGTAGATTAACTGTTAGCACTGCATTTTCAATGTCTACACGCTTTGTATTTACAGTAATACCAGTGAGTTGTAACTGTTGATTTTGATAATTTACACACACTTTATCAGAATGGATATTTAAGCTAGACGTAATTGAAAAATCGAGACAACTTAACGTAATGCCTGCTTTTTTAAGCTCAGGCGCTATAACCCACTGTAATAATGGCAAGCGAAATACATAACCAAGCAGCAAGATGCTTAGTAATACAGCTCCAACAATTAAACCAACTCGCTTAAACATACTATCCTTAAATGCTTTGTGCTTTTAGCTAAAACTATACTAATCAAAAAAGGCTGCACAATGCAGCCTTTTTTATTTTACAGCTAGATTATGAATCTAACTTGTATAAAAGTAATTAAATTACCCTACGTTTTTGCGTGCGTTACGGAACATACGCATCCACGGGCTATCCTCGATCCACTCATCAGGATGCCAAGAATTGGCAACGCTTCTGAATACGCGTTCTGGATGCGGCATCATTACAGTGGCGCGACCATCAGTAGACGTAATACCGGTAATACCTTCTGGAGAACCATTAGGATTCGCTGGGTATTGCGTTGTAGGATTACCGTAGTTATCTACAAACTTAACCGCAACAGTGCCGCTATTAAGCGCTGCTTTAGTGGCTGCATCGTTTGCAAACTCAGCACGACCTTCACCATGAGAAACCGCTATAGGCATACGCGAGCCAGCCATTCCGTTAAAGAACACAGACGGGTTTTCTTGTATTTCTACTAAACTAAAGCGTGCTTCAAAACGCTCTGATTTATTAGTTACAAAGCGCGGCCAATGTTCAGTGCCAGGGATCAGCTCTTTTAACGTTGATAACATTTGGCAACCGTTACATACACCTAAGCTAAAGGTATCTTCACGATGAAAGAAGTTTTGGAACTGATCGCGTGCCATGTCGTTAAACAAAATGGACTTAGCCCAACCTTCACCCGCACCTAGTACGTCACCGTAAGAGAAACCACCACAGGCCACTAAACCTTTAAATTGCTCAAGTGTTAAACGACCTTCTAAAATGTCGCTCATGTGTACATCAACGGCTGCAAAACCTGCACGGTTAAACGCTGCCGCCATTTCTAAATGAGAGTTAACACCTTGCTCACGTAAAATAGCCATTTGTGGTTTAGCACCCGTTGCAATGTATGGCGCCGCTATATCTTCGTTTAAATCAAAGTTAAGTTTTACGTTTAAGCCTGGATCTTTTGCATCAAATTTAGCATCAAACTCTTGCTTAGCACACTCAGGATTATCACGACGTGCTTGCATTTGATACGTTGTTTCAGCCCAAATAGTACGAAGCTCAGTACGCGTATGATTAAGTACCGTATTTTCGCCACGGTTAAATATAATCGTATCGTCACTGTTAAGCGTGCCAATGTTGTGGCTAATTGCTGCTATACCATGTTGTTCAAACACCGCATTTACTGCATCTAAATCAGCATTTGCTACTTGGATTACGGCACCTAGCTCTTCGTTATAAAGTGCTTCAATGTCTGAACCTGTTAAACCAGCTAAATCAACCGTTACACCGGTATGACCCGTAAACGCCATTTCAGCAACCGTGGTAAATAAACCACCGTCTGAGCGGTCATGATAAGCAAGTAACTTATTATCAGCTACAAGCGCTTGCATTGCGTTATAAAAGCCTTTTAATAACTCAGGGCTATCAACATCAGGTGTTACATCACCCAATTGCTTATAAACTTGCGCAAGGCTTGATGCACCCATGCGGTTTTTACCCGCACCTAAATCAACTAATATAAGCGATGTGTCGCCTTTATCTGTGCGTAGTTGTGGAGTTACTGTTTTACGTACGTCGTCAACACGACCAAACGCAGTTATAACCAGTGAAAGCGGCGACGTTACTGACTTCTCTTGTGAGTCACCTTCATCTTTCCATGTCGTTTTCATTGACATAGAATCTTTACCTACTGGAATCGTTAAACCAAGCGCAGGACAAAGCTCTTCGCCTACGGCTTTAACAGCTTCGTATAAACCAGCATCTTCACCTGGGTGACCCGCTGCTGCCATCCAGTTTGCCGATAACTTAATATTTTCAAGGCTACCGATGTTTGCACAGGCAATATTAGTTAACGACTCAGCTACAGCTAAACGAGCAGATGCACCGTAATTAAGTAATGCTGCAGGAGTACGCTCACCGAGTGACATAGCTTCACCGTGGTAAGTATCATACGTTGCCGCAGTTACTGCACAGTTAGCAACAGGTACTTGCCAAGGACCGACCATTTGATCGCGCGCTACTAAACCCGTAACTGAGCGATCGCCGATTGTTATTAGGAATGTTTTTTCTGCAATGGCTGGTAAACGCATTAAGCGCTGCGCTGCATCTGCTGCATTTATTAATGTAGTATCAAGCGCTTTACCAACAACTTGCTTTGACGTTACATCGCGGTGCATTTTAGGTGCTTTACCTAATAATACGTCCAGCGGTAAATCAACAGGGTTATTTTCAAAATGGCTGTCTGACACTGTTAAGTGAGGTTCAGCTGTTGCTTCACCAATAACAGCGTACTGGGCACGTTCACGCTTACAAATTGCTTCAAAGCGATCAAAGTCCTCTACGCCAACAGCGAGTACATAACGTTCTTGTGATTCATTACACCAAATTTCGTGTGGTGCCATGCCTGGCTCATCGTTAGGAATGCTACGTAATTGGAACTTACCACCACGTCCGCCATCATTAACAAGCTCTGGAAACGCATTTGATAAACCGCCAGCACCTACATCGTGGATGAATGCAATTGGGTTTTCATCACCTAGCTGCCAACATTTATCGATAACTTCTTGGCAACGACGTTCCATTTCTGGGTTTTCGCGTTGTACTGAAGCAAAATCTAAATCTTCGTTTGATTGACCTGAGGCCATGCTTGATGCAGCACCACCGCCTAAACCAATGTTCATTGCAGGTCCACCTAGCGCAATTAATTTAGCGCCAACAGGAATATCGCCTTTTTGAACATGATCAGAGCGAATATTACCTAAACCACCGGCAAGCATAATGGGTTTATGGTAACCACGTACTTCTTCGCCATTATGGCTTGTTACTTTTTCTTCGTAAGTACGAAAGTAGCCTAATAAGTTAGGACGACCAAACTCATTATTAAATGCAGCGCCACCTAGTGGACCCTCCGTCATTATATCAAGCGCGTTAACAATACGACTTGGCTTACCAAAATCGCTTTCCCATGGTTGCTCGTAACCTGGAATACGTAAGTTTGATACAGTAAAGCCAACTAAACCTGCTTTTGGCTTAGAGCCACGACCAGTTGCGCCTTCATCGCGAATCTCACCACCAGAGCCTGTAGCCGCACCAGAGAATGGCGCGATAGCTGTTGGGTGGTTATGCGTTTCAACTTTCATTAGTATTTCAATGTCTTCTTGATGATACGCATATTCACCTTGCGCATTTGGGAAGAAGCGACCCGCTTTTGAGCCTTTCATTACTGCCGCGTTATCTTTATACGCCGACAATACATTTTCAGGATTTAACTCAAACGTATTTTTAATCATTTTAAACAGCGATTTTGGCTGCTCTTTTCCATCGATTGTCCAGTCAGCATTAAATATTTTATGGCGACAATGCTCTGAGTTTGCTTGTGCAAACATAAACAATTCGATGTCGTTAGGGTTACGTCCTAACTTTATAAAGTTTTCTACCAAGTAATCTATTTCGTCATCAGCAAGGGCAAAACCTTGCTCAACATTGGCTATTGCTAATGCTTCGCGTCCGCCACCTAAAATATCAACAGACGACATTTGGCGCGGTGCATCACTGCGAAACAGTTGTGCAGCATCTTCAAGCTCACTATGCGTGGCTTCGGTCATACGGTCGTGCAATAACGCAATTACTTGTGCAAGTTGTTCTGCGTTTAAGTCACCTTCAACATAATAAGCAATACCGCGTTCAACACGGTGAACCTGTTTTAAACCACAGTTATGGGCAATATCGGTTGCTTTAGATGCCCAAGGTGAAATGGTACCTGGGCGAGGTGTAACAAGTACAAGTTTGCCAGCTGGGGTATGCTCAGCAATAGTTGGACCGTAAGTTAATAGTTTTTCAAGCTTGGTTTGCTCGGAGCTACTCAACGGCGATGTTAAATCGGCAAAGTGAGCATACTCGGCGTATACGTTAGTGACTGGAAGTTGCGATTGTTGGCAACGCGCTAAAATTTTATTAACTCTGAACTCTGACAGTGCTGGTGCACCACGAAGGATCAACATAGGTAATTTCATCCGGGGTTAGGGATTGAACGATATTTTAGGCACGCATTATAGTCCAATTAGCATTCAGATTTAACTCAAAATTACGCTTTTCATAAAATTAACTTTTTAGCTTTATTTATAGCCTCTTTTGGTTAATAAAATAAAAGGTAAAGTGACGCGATGGCTTAGTTTTGCTATAACGGTGACTGGCGAGCTTAAGGGGCACTCAATGTTCAAAGAAAAACTAATAATAATCATTACTTTAGTTATGCTGTTATGTGCATGCGATATGCAAGAGCAGCCAACTCAACTCGCCCAAATAAAAGAACACAATAAAATACGTGTGGGTACCCTTGCCAGTGCTAGTAATTATTATCAAGCCGTTCAAGGTGAGCAAGGCTTTGAATATGAGTTATCTCAAGCCTTCGCTGAATATTTAGGTGTAGAGCTTGAAATAGTCCCTTTCTTTAACTTATCTGACATGTTTGAACGCCTTGAAAGCGGTGATTTAGACTTAATAGCGTCAGGACTTACCTATAATAAAACCCGTGCAGAGCAATACCGTTACGGACCAACTTACAGAACAATCAGCCAAAAGTTAGTTTATAAACAAGGGCGCGTTCGTCCTCGAGAGTTTGACGATTTAGATGGCAACTTTACTGTTATAGCTAAAAGTAGCCACTCGCTTACTCTACAAAAAATGAAGAAGAACAATCCAGATCTCACTTGGATAGAAAGCGAAGAGTTTGATGAAGAAGAACTACTTCAAGCAGTTATTGATGGCGAGATAGATTACACACTCGCTGATACGCATACGCTATCGCTGTTTCGCCGTTATCACCCAAATTTAAGCATTGGTTTTTCAGTTAGCCATAACGACCCGATTGCATGGATACTTAATAAATCTAAAGACGACTCTTTATATGCGTTGTTGGTGCCATTTTTTGGTGACGTTAAGCAAAGTAACCAGCTCTATGTACTTGAAGAAAAATACTTTGGTCACGTGCGCCAATTTAACTATGTAAATACTCTAGCTTATATAGAAGCAATTAAAGAAACCTTACCAACATACCAGCCATGGTTTGAACAGTATGCAGGTAGCCTTGACTGGCGATTATTAGCGGCACTAAGCTATCAAGAATCTATGTGGAATCCTCGCGCTAAATCACCAACAGGTGTGCGCGGCATCATGATGCTAACTCGCAGTACAGCCAAACAAGCAGGTGTTACTAACCGGTTAGAACCAGAGCAAAACATTCGTGGTGGTGCTAAATACTTAAGCAAGCTTATTAAACGTATTCCTGACCGTATCCCGCAACCCGACCGCACATGGCTTGCTTTGGCCGGATACAATGTAGGTTGGGGACATGTTAACGATGCACGTATAATTACCGAACAGCAAGGCGCAAGCCCTGATAAGTGGGCTGATGTAAAAAAACGCCTACCGCTATTAATTAAAAAGCGCTATTACCGTAAAACTCGCTACGGTTATGCCCGAGGCGATGTAGCTGTTAAATATGTTGATAATATTCGTCGCTATTACGATGCACTTGTTTGGCTAGATGAAAATGATGCTATTGCTACAGAGCCTGAGCCAGTTACAGAGCTGAGCACTGATACTGAGCTAAAGCAAAACGAAAAAAGTGAAGTGAAAAGTGAAGTAAAAAGTAAGGCAGATGAAGCTCAAACAGAAAAACAACAACCTATAATCGAACCCGAACAGTCGAGTGAAAACAATGGCTAAGATTAATATAAGTACCCGTTTATTGAGCATGTCAGTAAGCAAAATTTAAGTAAATTAAATATCTGTTTACTTGTCACCAAATGATCACTAATGTGTGTTAATTGTATATCATTATTTTATAAGATATACCCGTGCCTTTCTCACTCTTGCATTAGGAGAAAACATGCTAAAACGTAGACGCACACAAAGATTAAAACGCAATGTCATTTATTCAACGGCCACACGTCGTCGTGTTATGTTGCGAAAACTACACAAAAAAATCATCTGGCGTCGCCGAATGTTTGCTATGCAGCAAATGGCTGAATCAGAAATAGAGCCAATCGCTAGTTAACTTTAGTTAGGCTTATTTATTTGATCATCACGAGCAGCTTTCTTAGCTGCTTTAATTTGCGCTCTTCTACGTTTAAAAAAATTCGAAATAGTATCCCCGCACTGCTGTGCCAAAACACCACCGCACACCTCAACTTGATGATTTAACTTAGGCTCTTGTAATAAATTCATAATTGAACCCGCAGACCCTGTTTTCGCATCGACTGCTCCAAACACTAAACGCTTTATTCTGCTATGCACTAACAATCCCGCACACATAGAACAAGGCTCTAACGTTACGTATAGGGTGCAATCAATTAAGCGGTAATTGTTAAGGACTTTTCCAGCTTCTCGCACTGCAATCATTTCGGCATGGGCAGATGGGTCATTATCCGTTATTGAGCGGTTATACCCGACTGAAACTAGCTGGTTATCTTTGACTACAATTGCTCCAACCGGAATTTCATCAAGCAGCTCTGCTTGCTTTGCATACAAAAGCGCTTGTTCCATCCAGTAGGAATCATCAAATGGTTCGTTCATTATTTCTACTTAAATAACCTTTTATGCTGTAATTATACCTAGTTAGCACTCTAAAGTGCGCCATTCATTACTTTATTCCAAAAATAAAACAATATTTACCCGTTTGTAATGGCTCACTCGTGCTGATTTACGCTATAATCTCACGCTTTTTTTATTTAGCTCACAACACGGGTAGCAAATGAAATTTCCTGGACGCCGCAGGCATAAACATTATTTTCCAGTGGAAGCCAAAGATCCACTTACCAATCAACTTAACGCAACAGAGCGATTACAACGTAGTTATATTACGGGTATCGATCAGATCGTTGTTGATATAGAGGCAAAAGTTGATCAAGCTTTCCTTGACGAATTTCAACTACGTAGGGGGATGTCGCAAGTTATTGATAGCGATACAACAAACGCCTTATACGATCGTTTAAAATTAAACAATATGGTTGATTTTGAGTTTGCCGGTGGAACCATTGGTAACACTATGCACAACTACTCTGTACTTGCAGATGATCGCTCAGTTTTATTAGGCGTAATGAGCGAAAATATAAAAATAGGTAGCTACGCTTACCGTTTTTTATGTAATACCTCAAGCCGTGTAGACTTAAACTACCTTCAACCAGTTGATGGACCTGTAGGCCGTTGTTTTACATTAATTGATGAAACCGGTGAGCGTACTTTTGCAATAAGTGCAGGCTTAATGAATCACTTACGTCCTGAATCTATTGATAAAAGTCTTATTGAGAATTCATCAGCGTTAGTGATCAGTGCCTACCTTATGCGCACACAAGGTAGCGAAACAATGACTGAAGCCACTATGCAAGCGGTAAAATACGCTAATGACGCAGGTGTGCCAGTTGTGCTTACACTCGGAACTAAATTCTTAATTGAACAAGACCCTACTTGGTGGGCAAACTTTGTTGAAAAGCATGTTGATATTCTTGCTATGAACGAAGAAGAAGGTTTAGCTATTACAGGTTTTGAAGATCCTCTTCTAGCTGCTGATAAAGCACTTGATTGGGTAGACTTAGTTATTTGTACCGCTGGCGAAAAAGGCTTATTTATGGCCGGCTACGTAGACGAAAGCTTAAAGCGTGAAACCGAATACCCGTTACTACCAGGCGCCATACCTGATTTTAACCGTTACGAATTCTCACGAGCTATGCGTAAAGATGAGTGTGATGAACCTATCAGAGCATATAGTCATACGGCCCCATTTATGGGTGGACCTGATTCAATCAAAAACACCAATGGTGCAGGTGATTGCGCACTTGCGGCTGTACTACATGATTTGTCAGCGAATGTTTACCACAAGCTTAATGTGGCAAACTCAGCTAAACATCAGCAACAAGCTATTACTTACTCGTCACTATCGCAAATTAGTAAATATGCTAACCGAGCGAGCTATGAAGTATTAGTTCAGCACTCTCCGCGTTTATCTCGTGGTTTACCTGAACGTGAAGATTGTTTAGAACAAGTTTATTGGGAACAATAAATAACGGTGGGAGCAATTATTGCTCCCTATCGATTTCCTAAAAAATAGAAATATCGAGCTTTTTAGATAGCAGTTCCAGCGCTGCAATTCCTGCAACCGAATTACCAAACGAATTAAGCCCCGGAGAATAAACAGCTACAGTAAACTTATTTGGTAACACAGCTAAAATAGTTCCTGACACTCCCGACTTACCTGGCATGCCCACTCTGTAACCAAAATCACCGGCAGCATCATATAAACCACTCGTGAATAAAAGCGAATTAAGCTGTTTATTCTGACGACTACTTAAAACACGATTGCCCGATCGATTATCAACACCTTTATTAGCTAAAAAATTATAAGCTTTTGCTAATTCAATACAGTTGAGCTCAATAGAACAAAAGTTAAAGTAAGCCCACAAAACATCATCTACTTCGTTTTCAAAATTACCAAACGACTTCATTAAATGTGCCATAGCAGCATTACGATGCCTAAATTCATACTCAGAATTAGCAACTTTTTTATCAATTACTATGCCTCTATTACCAGCTAATAACCTGAAGGTTTCGAGCATAGAATGCATTGGCGCAGATAAGCGGCTGTATAACGCATCACACGTTACAATTGCGCCTGCATTGATGAATGGGTTACGAGGTATTCCCTTTTCAAACTCAAGCTGTGTAAGCGAGTTAAAGGCTGTACCTGAGGGTTCCTTTCCGACTCTATGCCAAAGTTCATCACCATAACGCTGTAGTGCCATAGTAAGTGTCATAACTTTAGAAACTGATTGAATAGTAAAGCGTTGAGAACAATCCCCCGCACATACAGTTTCACCATCAGTTGTATAAATAGCGATAGAAAATTGTTCCGGATCAACCTCGGCAAGCGCCGGTATATAATCAGCTACTTTCCCTTGTGATAATAAAGGACGTACTTCATATGCGATTTCATCAAGCACCTTTTGGTAATCAGCTGTAGGCAATCTAGACCTCTATATCGTCATTCATAAAAATTGGATTTTAACACGCGCTATTAAGTGCACCTAGTTTTGTTGTCGAATTTAACGGTGAGATTTTACTAAATTTAAATAGAAAAAAACGTCACATTACTGTATCTGGTTTCTCTTAATTAAATCCTGGTAATGTCATGGTGCCCACTGCGGTGGAGAGTCACAGTGCAAATGCTACGAACTCATTGTCGAGCGGAGATTTTTATGATTTTAGCGTCGGGAGTCGCTACGCTCGCCCGACCTACGTAATAGGTGTTAATGTGAGTGGGTGTTAATTGCGCGTATTTCACTTTTCTGCAGACATAAAAAAGCCCGAATCTTAAATTCGGGCGCTCTACAATGTGAAGTCGGTGCGCTACGCAGTAGGATGTCGTAGTGCCCACAGCGGTAGAGAGTCACATAGCAAATACTACACTATTATTAATCGTATCGTCTCTTAGTATGCAGAGTTTTACTAATTTCAAAAAGCAAAAAACCCGTTACATTGCTGTAACGGGTTTCTCTTAATTAAATCCTGGTAATGTCCTACTTTCACATAGCAAATGCTACACTATCATCGGCGCTGTTTCGTTTCACTACTGAGTTCGGCATGGAATCAGGTGGGTCCAAAACGCTATTGTCACCAAGAAAATTCTTTTCAATTTTCTTATTTTTAATTATTAAGATTAAAGTCCTTCGACTGAATTTGAAGCCTGGTAATGTCCTACTTTCACATAGCAAATGCTACACTATCATCGGCGCTGTTTCGTTTCACTACTGAGTTCGGCATGGGATCAGGTGGGTCCAAAACGCTATTGTCACCAAGCAAATTTGGGCGTTAATCCGTATCGCTACGCACTAACTGAATTTGGAAAATATCTGATAATATTTTTTAAGTCTTTCTAAGTAATATCTACTTTAGTCATATTAACTTCTGTCTAAACTGTCGCATAAAACGCGTTTGGCGTTGTATGGTTAAGCCTCACGGGTAATTAGTACAAGTTAGCTTAATGGCTCACACCACTT